>DAOVTU010000085.1 GCA_030632925.1 Candidatus Krumholzibacteriia bacterium
CATCTGGACCGGCATGCGGGTGGCATCGGCACGCGCGGGCCGGGCGAAACCCAGCTCGAATCCGATCGGCGCCTGCTGAACAAGCGCATCGCCGTGTTGAGCAAGGCCCTCAAGGAAATTGAAACTACGCGGCATACCCAGGTGCGCTCGCGCGACAAAATTTTCAAGGCCGCCTTGGTTGGCTATACCAACGCCGGCAAATCGACTCTCATGAACGGCATCACGACCGCCGACGTGTACGTGAAGGACCAACTGTTCGCGACCCTGGATGCGACCACGCGCCGGGTCGAGGCCGACGAGCGCCGCCGTTTCCTGCTGACCGATACGGTGGGTTTCATCCGGCGCTTGCCTCATCACCTGGTGGAAAGCTTCAAGGCCACGCTGCAGGAAGTGCGCGACGCCGACCTGATGGTGCACGTGGTGGACGCGGGCCATGTGGATCCTGAGCACCAAATCGACTCGGTCAACAAGGTGCTCAAGGACATTGTGCCTGACGAGAAGCCGATCCTGATGGTGTTCAACAAGATGGACCTGGTGGATCGCGAACTGTTCGTCAACCGGTTCAGTCGGGCCTATCCCGAGGCGCTTTTTGTTTCGGCGAAAGACGAAATCGGTGCGGATGATTTGCGTGACGCCATTTTGGCGCGGGTGTTGGGCAAAGAGATGGTCCGCACGGTGCGCGTGCCCATCACGAACCTGCACTGCCTGAGCCGTTTTCACCGCACGGGATCGGTCCTGGACCAAACCTTCAACGCCGACATGTGCGACACCACCCTGCGGTTGACCCAGGAAGAATTCAACCGGCTGGTTTCCCGAGAGGGTGCGGTGCTGGTGGAGGACGAGGAGGCCGGGCCCGAATAAGCCACGGCCCGCCATTTGCATAAGCTTCCTTTAACGACCGATATCCCGCCAAATCATTGCATTGCGCCCGCCGAATCACGGTTGAGCGTTGCTCTTTGCGTCGACCACTCCGCTGAGACCTTCCCAAAACCTTTATAGGACCCCTTGGGGACCCATGTGGGGCCGTTGTGCCCTGGGCATGGACCTTGCTGGATAAACCCTGAAGAAATGTGTCCTGTGGCCGATAAAAGGCTTAGAAACACGATTTTCAATTACCTCGTGTGGTTTCAATTACGCAGCGAAGGGAATCGGGGGACCTGAACATGTTGGCAACGCTCTTAAAACTCAGGCAAAAATTGCCGGGACAACACATCCCGAAGCACGGCTTTACTCTGGTTGAGATCATGGTGGTCATCGGCATTGTCGGTGTCATCGCCTCGATTTCGGCGCCGCCGATTTTTCGCTATGTGCAATCCAACCGGCTGCAGACCAATACCGACCGGATGGCCGCTGATCTGCAGTACGCCCGCTCGCTGTCCATCGCCAGCAGCCAGATCCTGCGTTTCACCGCCACGCCCCTGGGTTACAAGTTGGAAAACCCCAACACCGGCGTCTTGATTCGCGAAACGGCATTTGGTCACGACATGGAACTGGGCGTCGCCCAGACCTCGGATTTTTATCCGTGGGGCATGGCCGACGCCACGATTTTCAACATCAGCAACGGCTCGGGAACCAAACAGGTCAACCTGTTGCCCACCGGCCTTGTGGAGGTGCATTGAGCCATGCTGAAGAAATTGAATAAAACCTGGCGCCAGTTCTTGAACCAGGGGCCCTCGTCCGGACGATCAGGAGCATTGGGACGCGAAGGCTTCACCCTGATCGAGATCCTGATGGTGTTGATGATTCTCTCGGTGGGCATCCTGCCCATCGCCGTGATCCAGCACCGGGCTCGCCAGGAAGTGAATGAGGCCGACCGCTACACCCAAGGCATCACCATCGCCTCGGCCCAGCTGGAACGCATCAAAGGCATGGGCTTTGGCAATGCGGTGGCCGACAGCGGCGCCACCGGCCAAGTGAACTGGGTCGCCAACATCGACAACGTGGGCTTTGGCCTGGACCGCATCGTGGTGACTGCCAGTTGGCAGAGCGGCGATGCCGTCGAATCTCTCACCGTCACCGACCTGGTGTCGATGCGATGAGCGTCTTGAAAGGGAGCATGAAAATGGGGAGCCAGATGAAGAACAATCGTCCAGCTCGGGAACGCAGCAACCGCCGGGGTTTCTCCCTGGTGGAGCTGATGATTTCCCTGGCGATTTTTGGCGTCATCATGGGCGTGGTATTCGGGTTCCTGGTAGGCGCCCGCAACAGCTATTCCGATACCCGCGAGCGGGTGCAGTACCAGCAGTCGATGCGCGCGGTGATGTCGTTGATGACCCGCGAGGTGCGCTCGACCGGGTGCGACCCATCCAGTGTTGGCTTCGAGTCTTTTGGTATAGCAACGACCGCCTCGATGCAGTGCAGCATGGATCTCAACGGCGATGGCGATGTTACGGACAGCGGTCCGGACGAGAGCATCACCTACACCTACAACGCCGTTTCGGGCGAACTCGTGCGCTTCGATGGTGCCCTGGCCATGACCATTTTGCGCGGCCTGAACAGCTTGACGTTTACCTACTTCGACGCCAACGGCACCGTGCTGGGGGCCGTGCCCTTGAATGCCCTGGACCGGGCCACGGTGCGCTACGTGGAAATCATGATGGACGGCGAAACCGAACGCGGCGAGCCCGTGAACTACACAACCCGTGTTGCCCTGCGGAACGGTTAAACGATGTATGGAGATGACATGCAGAACACTGAGATGAATTGCGAAGAAATGAATCGCGAAGAAATGAACCGTGAAGGCTTCGCCATGGTGACCACCCTGTTGGTGGTGCTGATTCTGAGCGTGCTGGCCGTTGGCGCGGTCTGGATGGCGACCTCGGAAAAGAAGACGTCCTTCGCCGAAGGCGTGCATGTGGCTTCGGTCTTTGCGGCCGATGCTGGCGGTGAGTCGGGCATCAATTTCATCCGGCTTTCGGATTCCCCTCCGGTTGTAACCGACTTTGCCACGATGAACGTGCGCAATCAGGGGGATACAGCGTTGGAAGGCTCACAGAGCTACTCATACAACGCGACCTTTATAAACAATCCTCCCATTGGAAAACCCAAGCCGGGTTGGGGGATGGACTACCAGGATTTCGATTACCGAATCGGATCCCGTGGGACTGCTGGTCAAAAAGGTGACAGCGGGGTGGATGTGGTCCTCAGCCGTATGTTTAGGACGGGCTACTGATCGCATTCGACAATTCGGGGGATGAACTGACGTGGTAAAAGGGCAAATGTCCAAAATGTCGGCAGGAGACAATAGAATGAAGAACTCAAAACACAATCAGAACCGGGCCGTAGCCAGTTCGCTGTTGGTGGGCGTTTTGCTCATTGCGAGCTTGGCCCCGACCGCAGGTTCCGCCCAGGAAGTCTGTGAGATTCCCCTGTTTGTGCAGCAGAATCTGGTGGGCGCCAACGTGATGATCCTGGCGGATAATTCGGGCTCGATGAACGAGGTGACTTATCACTTGGATTACAATTCGCATGTCGTTTATTCAGGCTGGTTCACCACCGATGCGACGTATTTCGTGGCGAAGGACGGGACTTTTGAACCGATGGATTTCAACGGCACCTTTCCGTCGGCACCATCGGCGTCGTTGATCAACTCTGACAACGGCGAAGACGGACGTTACTTGGGCAACTACCTGAACTGGGTCTACTTCAACGCGACAGTGGACCAGCGGGCAGCCATTCCCCAGGTGACCCGTATCCAGGTCCTGAAAGAGGTCTTGGCTCTGGTGATTCAGCGTTCGGCCCGGCTGCGCTTCGGCCTGACGGTGTTCCAGAACAACGACGGTGGCAACATCATCGGCAAGTGTGGCGTGAGCCATGTTTCGTTGCAGGCCCAGATCGCTGGCATGACAGCCAACACCTGGACACCTCTCGGCGAGGCCGCCGAAACCATTCTGGACTACTTTTCCTATGATGGCCCCGACGCAGCCATTCAGGTGCCTTGCCAGTACAACTTCGCCATCATCATCACCGATGGCGAACCGACCCTGGACATTGACGTCAGCGCCTATCTGCATGATGCCGATGGTGATGGAAATGATCCCGGCTCCTGCACGAGCATCGGCTCGGAACTGCCGGATTTCTATGACTGCAGTGACCACCTTGACGATGTGGTCTGGTGGATGAACAAGAAGGACCTGCGCCCCGACCTGGACGGCGAGCAGAACATAGCCACCTACGTGGTGGGCTTCCATCAGGACCTTCCCTTGTTGCAGGAAACCGCCGACAATGGTGATGGACTGTTCTTCTATGCCGAAAACGCCATGCAGTTGTCCATGAGTATCGAGTACGCCGTGCAGGACATCCTGCGCCGCATCTCGGCTGGTAGTGCGGTGGCTGTGGTTTCGACCGAGCGCGGCACCGATGACCGCCTGTACCGAGGCAAGTTCATGCCCATCGATTGGGATGGCTTCCTGGAAAGTTATTCCCTGCCTTACACCGACGGCGACGCTGCGGTGTGGGAAGCCGGATCACTTCTGGCCGCTCGCTCGCCCGCAACCCGAAAAATCTACACCGGCCTGGGCGGCACGACCTACGAGTTTACGCCCGGCAACGCCGCCACTCTTATGGCGGCCATGAAAGTGTCGACCGTTGATACGGCCTCCAATCTCATTGACTGGGGCCGCGGCAACGACGTGAACGGCTTCCGCAACCGTCGGGGCTGGGTCCTGGGTGATATTGTGCACTCGACACCGGTTGTGGTCGGCGCTCCCAGCGATTTGGTGATCGAAGAAAGTTACCAGAATTTCCAGGCCGCCAACCAGAACCGCCGCAAGATGGTTTATGTGGGAGCCAACGACGGCATGTTGCACGCCTTTGACGCCGACAACGGTGAAGAGGCGTGGGCTTTCGTGCCGGAATTTGCCCTGCCGGTTTTCTCGGCCATGGCCGATTCCTACTACTGTCACCGCTACTCGTGTGACCAGACCGTCAGCGTGAAAGACGTCCTGCTGGGCGGCGTGTGGCGCACAATCCTGGTTTCCGGTGGCCGTGAAGGTGGCGCGAGCCTTTTTGCCATGGACATCACCGACCCGAATTCCCCGAGCCTGTTGTGGCAGTCTGACCTGCCCAATGGCATGAAGTACCACTCCGAAGTGGAAATCGGCTCCATCGGTGGCCATCCAGTGGCCCTGGTGGGCAGTGGTTTGGATGTTACACTGGGCGAAGCCTACATGTATTCCTTCGACCTTGCGAGTGGCACTCTCCTGGGCGAACGCCAGTTGAGCACCGACAGCAAATTGCGCAACAAGACCACCCGTCCGGTTCTGGTTGACCTGAATCTCGACGGGCAGGTAGACCTGGTCTACGCCGCCGACTACCTCGGCAGCCTGTGGCGCATGGAGACCAACAACGATCCGAACCCGGCCAATTGGTCGACGACGGAGCTCTACGCGGGTGCTGATTTTATCACCGCCGACCCGGTGGCGGCCTATGGTCCCAACGGTGATGTGTATCTCTACTTCGGTTCCGGTGCCTATATGGAAGAAACCGATATGCTCACGATCGAGCCGCAGAGTTTCTTCTGTATCTTCGACAACCATGCCGGCTTGACCTATGACAAACGGGATCTGCAAGACCAGACCTCCGCCATCAATGATGTCACGGCCGACAACGGTTGGTACGTGGAACTTTGGAGTGAAGTGGGCGAGCGCGTGACCGAGCAAGCGGTGGTGGTGGCTGAAACCGTCATCTTCACTTCGTTTGCGCCGACTCTCGACGCCTGTGTCGCTGGTGGTACTTCGTATCTGTACCAGCTGAAGTATGACGACGGTGGCCTGGCCGAGGGGCAAGACACCCCTGCGGACCGTGTGGAGAGCCTGGGCGAAGGCATCGCCTCGTATCCGGTGGTCGATTTAACCGAAGGTACGGTTGTTGTGCAGTCCAGTGACGCGAGCATCAACATTGCACCGATTGCCTCGATCTACCAGCGCCTGACGGTGCGTTCGTGGCAGGAAAGCTTCGATCACGTGATGCCCGTGTCGGCGCCGGTGAACTGATGAAACGGAATTTTAAGCAACGTGATCCCAATAGAGGAGGCTTTCACATGAAACGCATCACAATTTTGATGCTGGCTCTGGTCGTGGCTTGCGGGGTGCTCAGTGCTCCGAATGCCGGCGCGGGCTGGTTCGAAAAGAAGAAGCCCCAACGCACCGAAAAGCCTGAGTGGATGACCCAGCCCCAACGCTATGAAGGGCCCCGGATGAGTTTTCATTCCGGCATCCTGCAGCAGGACGGTTGGACGGGTTGGAGACTGGGCGAGACCAAGATCCAGTTCACCAAGGATTGCCTGATCACCACCGAGGGCGCCTCGGAAGGATTCCTCGATGCTGGCCGCGAAGCCATCGTCATGGGTCCAAAATTCGGTGATACGATTTTGGCCTGGAGCGTGCGTGTGGCGCAGCCGGAATTCATGGTGGGCCGCAACCAGAGTTCTGAGATGCGGCTGGAAACGAGCGAGACGAATCCCGACTGTGGGAAAATTCTCGAGGCTCCTCACTAGTCAACAGGAGTGCGCGAAAAAACGGAAAGCCGGGCTCATCAGAGTCCGGCTTTTCTATGTCAGGGCCCGTGCGAATCCAACACCTGGCGGAGTTGTTCAATCTGGCTGCGCTCCTGTTCCGACAATCCCCGCAAAGCGGCGGCGGCGGCCAACGAAGCCCGCGCCTCGGCAACCCGACCAGAGGAATACTCAACCAGGGCCTGATTGAACCAACCGTTCACATAAAGCGGGTAGTCGCGGGTCAAGCTGGTGAGCAGGCGGTGGGCCTTGGCCAGGTCGCCGGTTTCGGCATACAGCGAAGCCAGGTTCGACCGGATGCGCTGATTGCCAGGAGCCAGGGCATACGCCTGTTGCATTGCGCGCAGGGCCTCGTCCTTGCGCCCTTCGCCGTTGAGCACGAGACCGCCGCGCAGCCAGGGGTAGCTCCATTCGGGGTCCAGGGCGGCCGCCTGTTCATAGGCCGCCACGGCCTGGCGGGCGTCGCCCGATTCTTCAAAGTTGCGGCCAATCCGGTAGGGAACGAGCCGATTGTCGGGCGCCCGTTTGGCGGCCAAGCGCAAGGCGGCAACGGCCTGTTCGTGCTCTCCCAAATCCTCCAGATACAGCGACAAGTGGTAGGGTGTATCGGCCAATCCCGGACGCACTGTTTCGGCCATCCGGCCCTTGATCAGGGTGAGTTCAAGATTGTCCAGCTTGCTGGCCCGTGAGGCCTCGTGCAGATGCACCTGCCAGAGAACTTCCGGCTGGCCGAGGGCCGCCCAGCGAGGCAGGAGCGCCAGCGTCAGAACAACCCCGGCCACCAACCAGAGTTTGTTTCGCCTGGCCTGCTGCGCGACGGCCAGCAACCACGCCGCGGTCGAGACCGCCAGCAACGGCGCGATGGGTTGGCGGTAACGCGAGGTGGGAAAAAACGGCAATAGGCTCAAAAAATAGCCGCCGATCAGAATGAGCAGAATCCAGCGCGCGCGGGTGGGCAACAACCACAAGCCGGCCAAACCCAGGCCTGAGAGGATGAAGAAGGGCAGCACCAGCACCCACAGTGATTTGAACTCGCGGTGGTAATAGTCGTAGCTGACGATCTGGGGCAACTCGTACCCGTTCCAGAAGCGGTATGCCTTGCGCACGTAGTGCAGGGGCATGGCGCCGGCGTTGGTGCGGAACTCGTCCCAGGCCTTGTGGGTCAGGATGCGCGAGACTTCGGAGCCCTTGAGGTCCCGGCCCAACTCCCGTTCCAGGGTGGGCTCCATGCTGGGGTCGAACTCGGCCTGGGCTTCGTCCATCACGGGAGCAAAAATGCCCTTGTATGCGGCCTGTTGCCCGATGAGCAGGTTCACGCCGCCGTTGCTGGTCAGCAGGACAAAATCATCTGCCACGATCAAATTGCGCAGGGTCACGGGGGCGAGCAGGAGTGCGCCGCCGAGGAACATGGCGGCCGCGAGTTTGGTGCGGGCCATGAGGGTGCGTGGGCTGTTCGGCGAGGCTTTGAACAGCAAGACAGGCAACAGCGGCAGCAGTAAGAGCATGTTGCCGCGGGCCAGGCCAGCCAGGCCGGTGAGCACACCCAGCACAAACCAGGTTTTTAAAGCGGGGCTCTCTGCCGCGCGCACTGACTGCAGCGCCACAACAAGCATCATCGTGGTGACCAGGGTGGCCATCAACAAATTGCCGGCGTAGAAAACCGGCGCGCCATACAGCCCGAACAATGCCGCCGACAACAGGGCGATTTCGCGCGCTCGAGGAGCACCAGCCAACGCGCCCAACGCAAAGCGCCTCAGCAGAAATACATTCACCAGCGAAAGACCCAGTTGAATGACCAGCGCTGCCTGGCTGCCCACGCCAAAAATGACATACACCACGGCCAACAAGTGCGGGTACAGCGGGCCCATCCAATAGGTCTCGTGCCAGCCCCAGTCGCCGGCCACCAGGCGGGCGGCCCACTCGTGGTAGGTTTGGCTGTCGAGCAGGGGCACGGCGGCCAGGTCGGTACCTTTAATTTCGAAATAGAAAGCCAGGCGCACGGCCACCGAAAACACCATCAAGGCCAGGAAGAGGCGTTTTTCGAGGGCCTCGGACATGGCCTACTGCACCGGCGCTGGTGGCGGCGAGCTGAGGGGGCTGTTCAGCCGCAGCCAGATGAACTCGTTGTCGTCCGGCGTTTTGGAGGGACGCCGGCCGGAGCTCATGGGGTAGTTGTTGTCGTTGGCCAGCAGCAGGGTGTTGTCGTCGACGATGACCAAGCACTCGGGCGTGACGTAGGGGAAGCGGTAGTAGCGGCCCAGGCCAACGGCGCCTTTTTCTTCGCGGGTCAGGCCCTGGCTGTCGTCGATGTTCA
>DAOVTU010000141.1 GCA_030632925.1 Candidatus Krumholzibacteriia bacterium
GCTTTTGATACGGAATTATTGCCCCAGCGCAACGACGAGGCCGGACGGGCGGCCCGCTATCCGCTGTATCTGGCGCAGTTGCAGTGCGCAAACCGGCGCCTGGCCGAGATGTTCGCCGCCCTTGAGCGCGCCGGCGTGTGGGACGACGCGGTGATCATCCTGCATGGCGACCATGGTTCGCGGTTGAACCTGACCGAACCGATACCGGAATTTGCCGACGACATGAGCCCCACCGATTACATGGATGCGTTCGGCACCCTGTTGGCCATCAAGTTTTCCGGGGGAGAGGGCACCGTTGACCGGCGCCAAGTGCCGATGGATGATGTGATCGGGCAGCTTTGCCTGGATCCGGCGGGCATTTGGCCGCCAGGCGATTACACACCAGAGGCTGAATTGCTGGCTCAGCCGTGGGTTCTGCTCAATGAGCGACATCAGTTTATGGAGAGGCATTCGTTGCCGGGGTTTTCGAGAGGGCGGGCATTGGAGAATGGGCCAGGCAGGAATGTTCCTTCCCCGTGAGAGACCAATGTGCTGAACGAGGGCACATTGTGAATTTGACTGGTTAAAAAATTTTTCGTGAAATTTGAAGGGTAGTTGGGGCATGATATTTCTAAAGCCGGTCATCGGGCTTCTTGTTGCCGTGTTGTCTGTTTCAGCCGTTTGTGCTGCGACTCCTTTTGCTCCTGTTGAGACCAAGCAGCACACTGCCGTGTTGCGTGAGGACAATGCCACGTACCTCATTGAGGTCGGCGGTACGGTGGACATGGACAATACGCTCACGCAAAAATTCGACAACATGGACATTGCTTTTCAGAATAACGAGTCGCTGTTGATTGCCAATACGGGATACACCACCGTCAAGAACCCTCGCGTGGTGGCGAACGATCGAGGACGGTGGTGGTCGATAGAGTCGCTGCTCAGTGAAATCCTCTCCGGGGCTGAAAATGATCAAGAGAAAGCACTCTTGATATACGAATTCGTAAAAAATAACCGCTATCATGATTATCCAATTTTTGTAGGGGATGAAATGCATGATCCGGTCCGATTTCTGAATGAATTCGGCGGCGGCTTTTGCGACGATTCTGCATTTGTCGGCTGTTCGCTTTTCAAGCACGCCGGGTTAGCTGTGCCGTATCTGGATCAGAATCCCAAGGTGCGCACACTCAAGGGCCATATGATGTGTGAAGCCTATGTCGATGGTCGGTTTCAGTTTCTCGATATCGACCAACAAACATTTTATCTGGACATGGAGAATGTCCGGCCTGTAAGCGGCGATGAAGTTGTGCAGGACCACTACTTGGCCAAACGGGAACAGGCCTACGGACCCTTGTTTACCAGTTGGAATGTTGGTGAGAACGTCGCCGCCTTCTTTGGGAGGGACGACAGTTCGATGTACCGCGCAATAAGCGGCCATAAAATTGACTATCAGCTGAGACCTGGCGAAAGAGTGGAATACAGATGGGACAGTTCCGGTCGTTTCCCGACAGATGAGAGCCAGGCTAATGTCCAGCGCCGATTTACAGGCAATTCGAAATGGGTGTATGAACCTCGTTTGTCGGGTAAGCGGTCGCAAGAGGATTCGCTGGCCCGAGGCAGTGGTGCGCTGGTCATTGAAATGACTACTCCTTATGCATTTTGTGGTGGCAGAATCTCAACGGTTTTTTCGGGGCAGTCTTTTGCCGACACGTTCTTGGTTGCGGTGTCACTGGACAGCTTGCAGTGGTTGCCTGTTTGGCGCGGCGATGGTGCCGGAGAATTGATCTGCGATGTGGTGATAGACGAACAGTTGGGCTACAAATCATCGCCGGCCCGCAATACGTATTTCGTGAAGGTCGAAGCGGCGCCCGAGCGGATTGAATATATCCGCATAGAGACCGACCTGATCATTTCACCGCTCAGCCTGCCGCGCCTCCGGGTCGGGCAAAACCAAATCGAATTTTCCACCGAATCGTCAGGTGAACACGAGATCACCATTCAACACAGGTGGAAAGAATCCCAGACCGTTGCGCCCCCGAGGGCACCGCGACGGCCGTTGGCTCCAACTGATGGAGAGGAAGTTCGAACGACCACGGTTCCCTTTCAATGGCCTGACGTACCAAACGCTGAACTATACCATCTTGTAGTGAGTCGATACCGTGATATGCGATTGCCATACCGGCCGTCGTTTGACGTATATGTGGAAACTGCGACCCACGAATCTCCATTCGCAGGCCTTTTTAATCCGGAT
This sequence comes from Candidatus Krumholzibacteriia bacterium, assembly GCA_030632925.1. Classification (GTDB taxonomy): domain Bacteria; phylum Krumholzibacteriota; class Krumholzibacteriia; order LZORAL124-64-63; family LZORAL124-64-63; genus JAGRNP01. Next base: position 2,228 of record DAOVTU010000141.1, read on the forward strand.
GAAACCTATTTTTGGCAGGTCCGGGCACAAAACGAATATGGCGTTTGGGGAATCTGGAGCCCCGTGTGGTCTTTCAATTGGCAGGGGCCTCGGGTGCCGGTTGTTCAGATGCCGGAAATTGATGGTGAACAAATCAGTGTTTCCTGGCAGCCCAACCCGAGCGGTACCACGCCTGTGCGTTATGACATTTACGGTAGCGACGAACAGGGGTTTACGCCGAGTAAAGTGCCGCAGACGGTTCATGCTCTTGGCTTGCAGCCTCCCAATTTTTTGGGAACAACGGTGGATACGAGTATTGTGGTCGTAGACGCTGGAGAGATCCGTAGCGGGATGAACAAGAGTTTCTATCGTGTGGTTTCAATCGATCAAAACGGTGTTGAGAGCGGTCCTTCGGGCCTGATTCAGTTGCCGCATCCGTTTATATATTCTGTACCTGACACGATTGTCCGGAGTGGCAATCCGTACCACTATCAAGTGAGGACGCTGGCCAGTATTGGCGACCTGCAAAAACGTTATGCGAAACCTGTCTTTGATTATTGGGAAAAGGAAGGCTACGAATTCCGACTTGAAGATGCACCGGAATGGCTGTCAGTCGATGTGGATACCGGCGTAGTATCAGGAATGCCGGCATTCGTTGACGTAGGTGTGGACACGGTCACAGTGGTATGTATTCGGACCTATCCTTTTGAACAGACACCGGACGGGTTTCGGGCGGCATTCTTTCAAAAGGATCATAAAAAGTTTCAGGCTGATTGGCGGCAATCGTATGAAATCGTGGTAACGGAATAATTCGCCTGAATCGAGCTCAACTCATTCTACATTGTTCGACAAACCCATGGACTTCAGGATAGTTCGATTCACTTTCTCCACCGCAAAAAATTCAAGGGCCATTTTTCGGGACTGAACTCCATGGGCTGCCGCCAGCTCAGGCTCCGCAAGGTAGGAGCTCATTGCCCGGGCCAAAGCCGCAGGGTCCCTGACGGGCACCAGAAATCCGTTGCTACCTTCAACTACGGTTTCCCGACATCCCGGCGCATCCGTAGTGACAATCGCGCGTCCGGTAGCCATTGCTTCAAGCACCGTGCGCGGCAATCCCTCTCGATAGCTGGGCAGGCAGTAGACCGTGCAGGCCGCCAGCGCGGGCCGCACATCTTTCATCTCACCCAAAAATTCGATCAGACCCTCGGCGACCCACTGATTCATTTCGGAGTCGTCAATGGCCTGGGGGTGGTTGTCGAAGAAACCCAGTATTTGGCACCGGCACTGGCGGCCCTGCTCGCGCAGCAGTCGGGCAGCTTCCGCAAATTCGCGCACGCCTTTTTCCTGTAGCAGCCGAGCGATGAGCAGAAAAACCGGGGGACCATCGGGCAGGGGTTGGGCCGAGAAGTGCTCGGTGTTCACGCCCGATCCGTTGATCATGACGACTTGCTCGGTGGCCACCAGATTCAGGTTCACGAAGGTGTCGCGGTCATCCGGGTTTTGAAAAAATACGGTGTTCGCCTTTTTCAGGGCGCGGCGATAGAGCAGGCGGGCTGTGCCGCCGAGCACCGCGCCAACCAGGCCGGTCTTTTCAAATGCGGTGCCCAGTCCCGTGATCATGGCGTGGATGCCGCGCACGTTTTCGGCACCCGCTGCCAGGCAACCATAGATCACCGGCTTAATGGTGTACCCAAGCACGTGGTCCGGTTTTTCGGCCCGGATGATGGCCCGCAAGCTGCGGTAGGTGGCCAAGTCGGCCAGGGGGTTGAGCCCGGTTCGCTGCAAAGGGTAGCTGACGTGCCGCACGCCCCATTCGGTCAACTCGGCCAGGGAATAATCGTCCGGCTCGGGCGAGCAGGTGACGACCTCGTGGCCACCGGCGATCAGCTCGCGCAGCAGATCACCCCGGAACACAGTCAGGGAACGGGTGAAGCTGGCGATGACAAGTATCCGTGCCATAAGGACTTCCGTTAAAAGGCGGGGGCGGCGGGAACTTGCTCAAAGTCCGCCAAATGTCTCCATTTGTCCAGTTTATTCACATCAGCGACACTGATTCCCAATACATCGATTAACAGTCAATTAACCCCCGTAATGGCCGAAAACCCTTGCAGAAGACTGCTCATTCTTCTATATTCCGTCCGGCTGAACCGCAGTTGGGGAGACCCTATCCGGTTTTTCAGCCTGCACCCATGTGCGGGTCGGCGCCAAGGCGCTGGATATCCGAGGCAGTTTCGTTTTGGAATCCAGACCGTGTTTCCGTGAAAATTCCTGATGTTCGCTGACTATTATATCAGTAGAGCGCTTGCAGGGAATTCTTACGGCCGACCTGTGGCCATCGTGACGCAAAAGCGTGACGTATGTTAATTAGGAGGTTCTCGACGATGGCACTTACCAAGGAACAAAAAGACCAGGTAATCGACAAGTTCAAGAAGCACGAAGGGGATTCGGGTTCGCCCGAGGTCCAAATCGCATTGCTGACCGAACGGATCAACACACTCAGTGCCCACTTCAAGATGCACAAGGCGGATCACCATTCCCGCCGTGGGCTGCTGAAGATGGTCGGCCAGCGCAAGCGCCTGCTGACCTATCTGAAGCGCAAGGACCTTGACGGCTACCGTAGCCTGATCAAGGAACTGGGCATTCGCGGTTGATGATCGCTTCCCAAATTTTGCTTGTCTGATACTGGTGGTCGGCCGCGCTTTGTTCGCGGCCGTTCCCTGTATTAAACGGGCAAGGTGGGGGATTCTGTCATATACCTGATCTGCAAGCTGTAGGAAGAGAAAATGAACGGGCACATGGTGTGTCCGCAGCAGTCAACACCGTCCGCGGAATAGGCCGCCCGGTGTTCATTTGGAAGGAAAAAGAATGAGCAAGCAAACTGTCAGTATGGAAATGAACGGCACTACGTTCAGCCTCGAAACCGGCCGCATGGCCAAACAAGCGAATGGTTCGTGTATCGTGCGCATGGGTGATACCATGAGCCTGATGACCGTCACGGCCAGCCCAAAACCCGCCGACCGGGACTTTCTCCCGCTGTTCGTCGAGTACCGCAACAAGACTTACGCCGCGGGTAAAATTCCCGGCGGCTTCTTCAAGCGTGAAGCCCGTCCCAGTGAGCGCGAGACGTTGACCTGTCGCCTGATCGACCGGCCCCTGCGTCCGCTGTTCCCCGACGGATTCCGCAACGAAATCCAGATCGTGGCCTTTGTAATTAGCGCCGATACTGATTTCCACGCTGACACCCTGAGCATCACCGGCGCCTCCATGGCCCTGGCGCTGTCCGACGTGCCGTTCCACGAGATCGTCTCGGGCGTGCGCGTGGCCGACGTGGAAGGCGAGTTCATCGCCAACCCCACCTTCGAGCAGCTCGAAGAGTCGTCCATGGACCTGATCGTCGCCGGTACCGACGACGTGATCTGCATGATCGAGGGCGAGTGCCTCGAAGTGCCCGAAGATCGTCTGCTGGATGCCGTCGAATACGCTCACACCTGGATCAAGAAGCTGAACAACCTGCAGCGCGAGTTGCTGGCCAAGGCTGACAACAAGTTGACCAAGTGGGAATACGTCGAGCCCGAAGGCGTCAGCGCCGATGTCGCGACCAAGGTCGAGGAATTGGTCCTGCCCGAGCTGAAAAAAGCCATCGTTGTCAAGGGCAAGGCTGATCGCAGCGCCGCCCTGAAAGCCTGTAAGGCCACGGTTGTCGAGGCATTCACCGATGCCGACGGTAACCTGAATGCCGACGCCAAGCCGGCCCTGGCCAAGTTGGAAAAACACACGATGCGCGAGATGATCCTTTCGGAGGGCACGCGTACCGATGGTCGCGACCTGACCACCGTGCGGCCCATCACCATCGAGACCAGTGTGCTGCCCCGTGCGCACGGTTCCTGCCTGTTCACCCGTGGCGAAACCCAGAGCCTGGGTACTGTCACTTTGGGCAGCAAGCAGGCCGAGCAGCGGGTCGAGCCCCTGAACGGCGAGCAGTACTGGTCCAAGTACTACCTGCATTACAACTTCCCTCCCTTCAGTGTGGGCGAAGTCGGCCGTTACAGCGGTACCGGTCGTCGCGAGATTGGCCATGGAAAACTGGCCGAGCGCGCGATCCGTCCCATCCTGCCGGATGTGGAAGACTTCCCGTACACCATCCGTTTGGTGAGCGATACTCTCGAAAGTAACGGCTCCAGCTCCATGGCTACGGTTTGCTCCTGCTGCCTGGCGATGATGGATGCCGGTGCGCCGCTGCGGGCCAAGGTGGCCGGCGTGGCGATGGGCCTGATCAAGGACGGCGACCGCACTGCGGTGCTGACCGATATCCTGGGCGTTGAGGATCACCTCGGCGACATGGACTTCAAGGTCACCGGTACCCGCGAGGGCATCACCGCCTTCCAGCTGGACACCAAGATCGCCGGCCTCAGCCGCGAGATCATGGTCAAGGCCCTGACCGAAGCCAAGGAAGCGCGCATGCACATCCTGGACGTGATGGACGAGGCCATGCCTGAGTCCCGCCCCGAGATGAGCCAGTACGCGCCGAAGATCGAGACCGTGCAGATCCCTGTGAAGAAGATCGGCGCCTTGATCGGACCAGGTGGCAAAGTCATCAAGAAGATCCAGGAAGACACCGGCGCGACCATCGAGGTTGATGATGAAGGCATGGTCTTCATCAGCAGCACCGACCAGGCCGGTGGCCAGGCTGCCATGGACTTCGTGGTTGGCCTGATGGCCGAGCCCGAGCTGGACAAGGTGTACGACGGCATCGTCAAGACCATCGTGGACTTCGGCGCCTTCGTCGAATACCTGCCTGGCAAGGACGGCCTGCTGCACATCAGTGAGCTGGAATGGCACCGCGTCGGCAACGTCGAAGACGTGCTGCAGCTCGGTGACAAGATCCAGGTCAAGCTGGTTGA
>DAOVTU010000121.1 GCA_030632925.1 Candidatus Krumholzibacteriia bacterium
ACAGATCGCAGGGACGAACAGTCTTGCGACCATTCTCAACCGCACGCTTCTCGGCAGCGGCGATCAGATCGCGCACTTTTGCATCGAGGGCTTCGTAGAATTCGCCGGACACGTTGCATTCCTTGACGGATTCCTTGGTCTTGCTCTTGCTAATGATCATGTCAGCCATTTGGGGGTCCTCCCTAGCTTAGTGGTTCTGCCAACGTTCCCGGTCGCAAAATCGACTGGCGGCGTTGGCGGAGTTTGAATTCCAGCACCGGATTCCATGTACCCGTATCAAGTACGGGCATCCGGCAAGCTGCGACACAATCGCCTCGACAGTCGTTCGTGTCAAGAGTAGATTTCCCTCTTGGAGATCACGAAACCATCCTGCGCGACTTTTTGTAGCCGGATCCTAAACAGACCGTAATCGGCTCGCAGAAGCCAAAAACTAGCAGAAGGAGATTCTCATGGCCAGTGAAAAAGTACTCGCCTATCTCGATGCCAACCGTCAGCAACACGTGGACCAGCTCTGCGAGTTCCTGCGCATCCCCAGCATCAGCTCCGTCAGTGAGCACAATGAAGACACCAAACGGGCGGCCGCATTCGTCGCCGACGAGCTGCGTGAGCTGGGCCTGGCGGTCGAAGTTCATGACCTTGGCGGGCACCCTTTGATCTTTGCCGAAACCGAAATCCGGCCCGATCGCAAGACGTTGCTTTTCTACGGCCACTACGACGTGCAACCGGTCGATCCGCTCGAGTTGTGGGAGACGCCACCCTTCGAACCACGCATAGAAGACGGCATCGTTTACGCCCGCGGCAGCAGCGACGACAAAGGCCAGGTATACACGCACATCAAGGCTCTTGAAGCGTACATTCGCGAGGGTGTCGAAGTGCCGGTGAACGTCAAGTTCATCATCGAAGGCGAAGAGGAATGCGGCGGTCACAGCATTTACGAATTCACTGAAAAGAATCCGGAAAAGCTTTCCTGCGACGCGATCATTGTTTCGGATACGACCCTTTACAATGAGACCACACCCGGCATTTGCTACAGCCTGAAGGGCTTGGCGTACATGGAGATCCGGGTTTCTGGCCCCGCCATGGATCTGCACTCGGGCAGCTACGGTGGCACCGTGCAGAACCCCGGCAATGCCCTGGCTGAAATCGTCGCGAAACTGAAGGACAGTGATGGTCGTTGCCTCGTACCGGGCTTTTACGACGATGTCCTGGACCTGGATCAGGAAGAACGCGATGGGTTCGCGGCCCTCGGTTACACCGATGAAATCCTGCAAAAGGAAACCGGTGTCGTGGCCCCCTTCGGAGAAGCCGGATACACCACTTTGGAACGCATGTGGGCCCGCCCCACTTGCGACGTCAACGGGCTGGTCAGTGGTTACGGTGGAGAGGGCGCCAAGACCGTGATTCCGGCCAAAGCCATGGCCAAGGTTTCGATGCGCCTGGTGCCCAACCAGGACCCGGAGAAGATCGCCAAGGCCTTCCAGGACTACGTGCGGCAGATCGCACCGGACGGTGTCGAAGTCGAAGTGATCAACCACCACAACGCCAATCCGGTGCTGGTGCCGCGCAAGTCCGAAATGATGAAAGCGGGCATGGCAGCCCTCGAAAAAGGCTTCGGCGCGCCCCCTGTTTTTATTCGAGAAGGGGGCAGCATTCCCATCGTGGGCACCTTCCAGGACTGTTTGAAGTCCCCTGTGCTGCTGCTCGGATATGGCCTGGCGACCGACAATATCCACTCCCCCAACGAGAAATTTCATCTGGAGAATTTCTGGCGGGGAGCCCGCACTTCAGCCATTTTGATGGCAGAAGCGGCCCTCTGAGAGAGTTAGAGTGGTGAAGTTGGGCTTTCATTGCCCTTGGAATTTGCCAGTAAGATTTGACAACGGCCAAGGCAGAATGTAGTTTTCTGCCCTCAGATCAGGCGTCCCCATCGTCTAGTGGTTAGGACACCGCCCTTTCACGGCGGCAACACGGGTTCGATCCCCGTTGGGGATACCAAATATAAAAAGCGACCGCTCCCCTCAGGGCGGTCGCTTTTTCGTTCTCAAACCCCATCAAATGGGCTGAGCAGACTACCAGTCGACCTGGATCGTCCAAATATTCGGCTCCATATCTCCGTACACGCCATACACGATCTGGCTGCCGTCGGGCGACCAGCGTGGCCAGAAGCCGCCGTTGCTCGTCACGACGAAGGCGTCGCCACCGCTGGCGGCGATCACGTAGATTTCCATGGTCCCGCTGGTGGTCGCCTCGAAGGCGATCTCAAGGCCGTCCGGCGACCAGGCCGGATGTCCTTCATAGCCGGCCAGCGGCGTCAGGCGACGAGCCAGGCCTCCCAGTGCACTCATGGTGTACAGGGCTGGTGCATCTTCTTCACGGTTGGATTCGAACACCAGTTGGGTGCCGTCCGGAGACCAATCTGCGGTGCGGTGATAGACACCGACCGGAGTCTCGGTAACTCGCAGAGCGTCTCCGCCACTGCTCGGCGTGACCCACAAATCCGTGCCACCGATTTTTACCCGATTGGACTCGTACACGACCCGCGTGCCATCCGGCGACCAGGCAGGACTGCCATCGTCCCAGGCACCGTTGGTCAAGACCACCGGTACCGCGCCCGGCGTGGTCATGTCCAGGGTCCAGATGTTCTTGTAGCCGCTGCGGTCGGATTCGAAAACGATGCTATTGCCGTCGGGCGCCCAGTAGGGCGAGCTGTCAAAAGCCTCGTTGGTGGTCACCTGTTCGGCAGCGCCACCGGCGGCCGGCATGCGCCACAAATCCATGTTGCCTGCGGCATCGGATTCGAAAAGAATCCAGTTGCCGTCTGGCGAAAAGATGGGGTTCGCCTCGAAAACGTCGTCGTTGTTGGTCAGTTGCTGGGCCACTGGTATCCGCGCGTTGTCGTCCGGCGCCTGGGCCTCGTCACTGCTGCAACCGGCCAGTGCCAGGCTGAGAACTCCCAGCACCAGCAGAATCAGTTTTGTCGATCTCATTGCATTCTCTCCTGTTTGAATCCTCTGCCACCCTTTGCAGGATCCGGTCCAGCACCGGGTGACATCTCCCTCTTCCCAATTTCTCCGTAGTTCACGTTGCGGCGAGATCAACGCATCAATTACGAGCCAACTTCCCTACGGCCATCAACCTGCTTATCGAACCAGGGTCACGTTGCCTTTAGCCACCAGATCACCTGATTGCATCACGTACAGATAGCGACCCGAGGCCACGGCATTGCCACTGTCAGTGGTGCCGTTCCACTGGATGGTGATGCGGTCGTTGGCCAGGTTGCCACCGGCAATGGTCTTGACCAGGGCGCCGCGGATATCGAACACCCGCAGCACGGTGTTGTAGCCATCAGCCATCGAACCCGCCGGCACGGCCATCGCAATGGTCGTCAGGGGATTGCAGGGGTTCGGAAAAGCGGTCGCCGTGGCGAACGAAACACCGAGATCGCGGTCGGCGAAGAAGCCCGCCAGCAGTTCCTTGAGCCCGGCAACCCGGGTGGGCAGGATCAGGTCATGGTTTTCGATGCTGTACGAGATCGTGGCTTCGTGGCCACCGAACAGGAACCGGATATCTTCGGCCAGGATTTCACGGGCGCGGTCCGCGTGAGCCGCCAGATCGCCATTGACGACCGGATCGAGGCCACGCATTTGCATATAGGCTTCCCAGCGGGCCGGATGGCTGTCCATGAAGGCCCAGGTCAGCACGTGACCCATCTCGTGGGTCGTGATGTAGGCCACGGTGGTTTCGTCGACCGGGCCGGTTCCGGGGGCCAGATAGATGGCGTCCTGACGAGCGAAGCTGCTGCCGACCACCAGGGGCACTGAGGGCAGGATATAGACCGTGACATCCACTTCGGTGTTCAGGCCGCTCATGTGGGCCAGGGCGCGTTCCACGTAGGTGAAATCGAAGGGCACGTACTGATCGCTATCACCGGTCAACTGCACCGTGCCATTGGGCGTGGAAATTTCAATGGAACTGCCGTCGGCGCTGGATTTCGTATCGCCCGCCAGTTCCTCTGCCCCATAGATGGTCGCCGTGATGCCATTGGCGAACTGCCGCACTTCGGCGGCGCCGGCCAGGGAGACTGCCAACAGGCAATACATCGCCACAAACGCCACGCTGGCGGTTGTTTTGATTTTGCTGTGGAATCCCTTGTGCACCGTGACCATCCCTTATGCGCCAGTTTCGGAAACTTTGCGGAAGCCTGGCCCCTCGTTGGGCATCTTCCCTGGTTATGCGTTTAATACCGCAGGTTTTGTTCCAGAACATCAAAAACAACCTGCAAACACGACAATGCATTGGAGGATTCCTTTCCTCAAATTGAAGTCCTTGTTTTTATTATAGTTAGCATGCCTGGCAGAAGTGGAAAATCACCTGAAGGTGCCCCGTCACGACCGGCCCGAGCGAAAAAAAGGAGGGAGAATTCGGCCTATTTGGGGATTTTTCCACAATAGCTGAGGGTTTTTCCTCTGCTCTATAAAGATAGGGAATCACACCCCTGATGTCCAGTCGGGCTTCAGTCCGTCAGTGGCAATGGCTCAGGAATCAGGAAACAGGGGATTTTGCGCCAAAGCGGGACAGCACCAATGCTCCGAGCCCCAGCAAATAGGCGATGATTTTGATGACCAAACCCGCGACGACAAATACCGACGCCAAGGCATCTATTTGCCCCACCATGCCCAACAGGGAGCCCAGGAAGCTCATGATATGCAGCGCCGACATGCCCACCACCACAACCACCCACGGGGAGTGGCACCGGTTGCCGAAGATGGCACACAGGCGCTCACCGACGACTGCACCGCAGACCGCCACCGAGACAACCACCACAATGAGCAGCAGCATACCGGCCAACAGCGCCAGCGGCACACCAATGACCGTCAGGACCAGGACCGCCATCAAGACCGCCACAACGACGTGGCCGATCAGGGCCGCCACCATCCCCATGCCCAGGCTGGGCATGAAGCCCCCGCGCAGGGCACTGGTGACAGCATCAAAACGCTTGCGCGGAGCCGCTCCCACGGCCACCACGGCCAGCAGAACCGTCAACAAGAAGGTGCCCTGGCAAATGAGGAACGATAAGCCGTCATGACTGAAAATTCCCAGCCAGCCTTCGCCCCGGCCTCGCTGCCAGGGATCCAAAGGAACCACGTCTTCCACTTGGGCATCGGGGTCCAATGCCATATAGCCGCCAACGGCCACTACCGTGCCGGTCACTTCGGCGGTTTCGTCCAGTTCCAGATTACCAAATACCGAAACCACCGAGCCGTCGACCCGTCCGGCCACTTCGGCGTTGCCAAAGATCACCACCACGTTGCCACGCACATCCTCCTTGTCGGAGATGTGCACATCATTCCAAACTTTCACGATGTTGCCATTGATGATGCGGCGGGCCGGGGGTGGCGCTTCGGGCCGAAAGCGGCTCCAATCCCACTTTTTGGAGTGGTCAAAGTCCACCGAATCGGGCATTTCGGCCAAAATCAGCTTGGTGATGGCCTCGAAGCCTTCACTGACCTGCTCATCCAGATTCTCCGGCACATTGATAATAATGCCCTCACCGGCGTCATTGACCAGGGAGATGCGGTTGTCCTTGATTTCGAATTCCATGCGCGAGAGCTCTTCGCCGATGCTCTCGATGACCTGGGAAATGTCGGCGATGCTGCCCTCAAGCTTTTCACGCTGGGCAGGGGACATCTGCAAGCCGGGCTCATCGGTGGAAAGGGAGTCCCGCAGGCCACGGATCATCTGGGTATAGTCCCGGATTTCCATCATCAGCGAGTCGCGGTCGGCACTTTGAGCCGTCTTGATCTCAAATGTGCGGGTTTCCACGACTTCGGGAGTATCCGGGGTATCCGGAGTGTCTTGACTGTCCTGGGCCCTGGACAAGGGCACAAAAAGACCCTGGATCAACAGACCCAGGGTCAACAATGCAGTGATCAATCCGAAGCTGCTCATGACGGTGATACGGTCCCCGTGGGAACCGCTGTTCCGTCCGGCGTCTGCCAGAGATGCAGCCTCGCAATTGTTCGGCATTAAAGTCAGCTTTCTGCCCTTCCAGCGCTTCCCATCGAAACCACCCGGCGACCCAAACCCTGCAACCTGACCAGCAATTCGGGCACCAGCCCGACAGCGGCGGAAATCGGCAGCCAGGCAGGGCCATCAAGGGCCACCGCGGCAACTACCGACGCAATCGTCACGCCCAGACCCGACCAGCGGGTCACCCGGGAACGCACCAATTGCGGCAGGAAGTGTTCTTCCAGGTACACAGGTACCCGCTCACGGCGGAGCGGTTCCATTTCCTTGTAGGAAGCGTAAGGCACAGAGGCCAGGATTGCATCATCAAAATCCGCAGGCACTTCGCACGCGGGCAGGGTGTCGAGCATCTCGAACAGGCCCTGCATCGTGGCGTGGTTTTCCTGGCAGTCCGAACAATCCCTCAGGTGCAGAAAAAAGCGGAGGGACTGCTTCTTGGCGAGCGTCCCATCCAGGTATTCCTGAAGGCCGCCCTGGCAATCATGACAGGTCAGAGGACCGTCATTTTCCAGACCGGGATCGAATTCCTTGCCGTTCATCATCGGCTCCTTCCCCACGGCCCAGCCACGGTCAGGTGGCTTTTCAACAGGCGGTGGAAACAGCGAAAAAAATTATGGGGGGAAACGGGTTGGGTCGAAACCCTGATCCGTTTCACCCCCTTAGTGAGCAGGTGTCTTATCCCCCGACAATGACATGATCACCTGCCTGCAGTGGTTTACGGCACCCCACAGGCTTTGTTGCACGAGTATTTCATTTTTTTTCAACAGCCCGCTAGATGTCATACGACCGCACCGACAGCATCTGCTGGATCTGTTGTCTGGCCCGATGAATGCGGGCCTTAACCGTGCCCAGGGGCAGGGAAAGGACCTGAGCGATCTCTTCGTAGCTCAGTTGCTGATCATGCCGCAGCAGGGTAATGGCCTTGTAATGGGGCGGCAGATCGTTGATCACCTCTTCGAGGCGTTCGAGGGCTTCCTTGCGCTGCAGGACCGTATCGGGCTCGGGCCCAGTGTCGGGCAGCTGAAATTCGTATTCTTCGCCATCCTGGCCCACGCCACCGTCGAGAGACAGGAAGCGCAGGCGATTGCGGCGTAAGTGGTCAATGCAGTGGTTTGTCGCAATCCGAAAGAGCCAACTGCTGAAGGCGTAGTTTTCGTCGAAACGATCGAGCAGCGAAAAGACCTTGATGAAGACTTCCTGGCCCAGATCCCGCGCGTCTTCAGCGTTGCGGGTCATGCGGTAGCACAGATTGTAGATGGCCCCGCGGTAACGGCCCAGGATCTCCGCAAAAGCGGCTTCCTCCCCCCGCTTGCAGCGGCGGATGGTTTTCAGATCCTGTTGGCGGTCAAACATCGGGCCTCCGAGAAGAGTGCGGAATCGTCTGGGATGATCAGGCTGGGTTGATCAGCCTAGCAAGCGGGGAAGATAGGTCAGAGGCGCCCCTGCGGTCAACCGGGAAGGGGCTCAGCCCCCTTCCCTACTCGGTCTCGGGGCAGCCGTCGTCGTCCGCCACGCCGTCGTAATCTTCGGCCTCATCCGGACATTCGTCCCGGTCAT
>DAOVTU010000282.1 GCA_030632925.1 Candidatus Krumholzibacteriia bacterium
GCCGACGCGGAGGTCAACTGATGGCGATGCTCCATTCGTTGTTCACCGTCCTGATGCCCCTGGTCTACCTGCTGGTCTGGGGCTGCTACATGTGGCTGTTCCTGACCGATCACCCACTGGCCCGACGACTGGTTTCGCGGCTGGCGTTGGCGGTGGTTTTTCTGGATCTGGCGGCCACCGTACACTTGAGCATGGAGCTGCAGCGCCTGCCCATGGGCGGTCCGCTGGAGTTCCTGGGCCTGTTGGCGCTGGCCATGTTGGCCACCTATTTGGTCATTGAAAAGCGCCTGAAAGCTAAAAACACCGGCTTCCTGATCACCGGTATGGCCTTCCTGCTCAAGTTCCTGTCCAGCGCCCTGATCACGCCGGTGCGGGAAGCCAGCGCGTTTCTTTCGGACCCCGGTTTTGCCGGCCACGCGGTGTTCATCCTCTTGGCCTACACGGCTTTGAGCCTCAGCTTCCTGTACGCGATTTTGTACCTGATTCTGGCCCGGCAGCTCATGCGCCGCCAATTTGGCCTGCTGTTCCGCCGCCTGCCGCCCCTCGATGTGCTCGAGCGCATGAGCGTGGGCGCGGTTGAACTGGGCCTGCCGATGCTCTTCATCGGTTTGTGCCTGGGACACCTCTGGATGTACGACCTGGCCGAGCGGGTCACCCCGGAGATGGCGGCATTGCTCAGCCCCTATGATCCCAAGATCATGGCCACCTGGGTGATTTTTCTGGCCTACGCCGGCGGCGTGGCTGGCTACCGTTTTCTGGGCTGGCGCGGGCACCGCATGAACGTCATGGCCGTGGTCGGCTACCTGACAGTGGTGGCGGCTATGGGCCTGATCCAACACTTTTTCCCGAGCTTTCACAAGTTCCAGGTACATGAAGAGCAGGCCGAGACCAGCCAGCTTCTGCAAGAGCGCAACGACCGCACAATAGTCGTCCGACACGGAGGTGACGTGTGACCCACGTGACCACCCTGCACGTGCGCAGCATCAACCATCGTTTTGCTCCGACCGAGGTGCGCGAGCGCGCCCACATCGAAGACGAAAAGGCCATCGCCCTGATGGATGCGTTAGGCAGTGGACAGGACGGCTCCACCGGCTGCCTGTCGGTGATCCCTGTTTCGACTTGTAACCGCACCGAAATCTACCTCGAAATCATCGAAGGCCACGACGCCGACACGGTATTGCGTACGGGGTTGGCTGCCGTGGGCCTGGACACCGAATTGTTCATGGGCGAGCACGCCCAGAAGCTGGACGGACAGCCAGCCATCGAACACTTGTTCAAGGTTTCATCCGGCCTGGAGAGCATGATGCTGGGCGAGCCCCAGATCGCCGGCCAGTTGAAGGATGCCTACCGCCTGGCCCGCAGCCACCACGAACCGGGCCCTGGATTATTGCGCGCTTTCCAGGGCGCCTTCCGCGCCGGCAAACGTGTGCGCACCGAGACCCGCATTTCCACCGGCGCGGTCAGTGTGGCATTTGCCGCGGTTGAACTGGCCCGCAAATTCTTCGACCACCTGTGCGAACAGAAAGCCGCCCTGGTTGGCGCCGGCGAAACCGGTGGCCTGGCCGCGCGCCACTTTTTGCAGCACAACATCGGCGAACTGACGGTGGTCAACCGCAGCTTCGACAAGGCTCAGATTCTGGCCGATACCCTGACGACCGAAAAGCGGGCGGGCATGGGCCGCAGTGCCCGCGAAGGCGCGGCCAACCTCGAAACCCTGCCTGAGTTGTCAGAAAAATGCGGCAAGGTCAACGCCCGCCCCTGGGACGAACTGACCGAGGCCCTGGCCCACGCCGACGTGATCCTCAGCACCACCGGAGCCACCGAACCGGTGATCCTGCCCGAGATGGTCGAAAAGGCCGTTTCCCAGCGCAAAGGCAAGCCGCTCTTTATGTTGGACATTGCCGTACCGCGCGACATTCATCCGGATGTGGCCAAGGTGAACGGCGTGTTCGTCTTTGGACTGGACGATCTGGATGAGATTATTGAAGGCAATCTTTCGGGGCGGCAAAATCAAGTGCCCCACGCCATGCGCATCATCGAAGAGGAACTGGTTGAGTTCCAGCAATGGCTCGATGATGTGGACCTGCGGCCGACGGTGGCCGAGTTCCGGGCCTATTTGGAAGAACTGAAGGACAAGCAGGTTGGGTTTGTGCGCAAGAAGCAAAGTGACGAGGTGGCCGCTGCGGTGGACAAGAGTTTGCAGCAGTTTATCAAGAAGGTTCTCGGGCGGTCGGTGTCGACTTTGAAGAATGCCCAGAGTCGGGAAGAGCGGGAGCGGGATTTGGAAACGATTCATCGGATATTTGGGGTGGATGAGAAGGACTGACTTCAGAAACGTTAGACTTGGCCCGCCGCACGCCCCTATTCCAAATCGAACTCAGCCTCCATTTCCTCTGACGATGGCAAATCTTTTCTCAGTTCATCCGGCAGATGAGATGTGAGCTGGATTTCGGAGATGCCCATGGGCTTGTTCACATCACGTAGAGCGTATTCCGCAACCACGCGGTTTTTATTCTGGCATAACAGAAGCCCAATACTCGGTCGATCATGCGCACGACGGAGCAGGTCATCAACTGCGGAGAGGTAGAAGTTCAGCTTGCCGGAATGTTCTGGCTTGAAACGTGCTGTCTTCAATTCCACAACAATGAAGCACTCGAGTTTGAGGTGATAGAAGAGCAGGTCGAGGTAAAAATCCTGTCCACCGACCTCCAGAGGAAATTCGCTGCCAACGAAAGCAAACCCAGCGCCCAACTCCAGCAGAAATTCTTGCATGTGATCTATCAACTTGCGATGCAGTTCTCGTTCTTTAATCCCAACGTCGAGTTCCAGGAATTCCAAATTGTAGGGATCCTTAATGATGTCCCGCAAAAGGTCCGTTTGCGCTGCTGGCATAGTACGTTCAAAGTTCGTCACGGCCTTACCATGCCGGTGAAAAAGACTGGATTCGATCTGGGCCACCATAACCGCCCGACTCCAGCCATGTTCAATTGTGGCGCGGACATACCACTGGCGCTCCTCGTGGTCGGCCACCTTTTCCAGAAGTCGAATATTGTGCCCCCAGGGAATTTGTCCAACAAGCTGTTGGACAAGTGAAATACGGGGCCAGGCCGAGGCAAATCTGCACATGGAATTGAGATTGGACTTGGACAAACCACGCATGCCAGGAAACTCCGTTTGGAGATCGCGGGAAAGCTTTCGAAAGACCTTCCCACCCCATTTCTGATCCCTTTTTTGGGCCAGCAATTCGGTACCGATCTCCCAATAAAGCATGATCAGTTCATGATTGACACTCAAGCGAGCCCGGACCTGCGCACGGTTAATCCGGGACTTCAAATTGAGAAGCAGGTCTGGATAGTCGAGAGGAAGAAAAGTAGGTTTAGAATTTGGTATTATCCTGGCCACCATGACACCTTTCGAACACCGTGTGTCAACTCAGGGCACCAAGTCAGCAGCGGTGTCAACAAGGACAAACACAATTCCTCACAAAAATGAGGTCTGTATGGTCGGCAGCAATTTTCGTGCTTTAAATAGATTCAACTCAATAAGAATCCAAAACATCCCGCACCGAAGCCGCCAATTCTGAAATCGACAAAGGCTTGGACAAGGCCGACGCCAAATTCAAAAATGCCAGATCCTCCGGCTCCATCCGATCGCTATAACCACTGCACAAGATGATGGGAATGTCCTGACGAATGGCCGTGATGGCCTGGGCCAATTGGTCGCCCGTCAGCACGGGCATCGTCAGGTCGGTGATGATCAGGTCGTAGGCATTCGGGTCTTCCTTGAAGTGGTCCAGGGCGCGACTGCTGTTGGTGAACCCGGTCACCGCATAGCCTTTGCGCGTCAGGGCCTTGAGAACCAGGTTCACCAGGGCGGGTTCATCGTCCACAAAAAGGATGCGCTCGTGGCCATCTTCTTTGGCAGTCTCCACCGGTACAGCCGCCACCGCCACCTTGCCTGACAACGGCAGGTAGACATCAAATCGCGTGCCCTCGTTTGGCTTGGAAGTCACGCAGACAGTGCCCGCGGCAGCCCGCACCACGCCCAGAACCACCGACAGGCCCATGCCGGATCCCTTGTCGGGTGGCATGGTGGTGAAGAAGGGGTCAAAAACGTACTCCAACACCTCTTTGCTCATGCCCACACCCGTATCGGATACCGAAACCTGCGCATATTTTCCCGCCGGCACCGTCAGCGAATACCCCGCGAACGGATCCTGGAATTCTACTTCCGACAGTTCGATCTGCAACAGGCCCCCATCTTTTTCCATGGCCCGAAAAGCATTCGTACACAGGTTCAGGACGACCTGGGTGATTCGAGAAGGGTCGGCTTCGACCACCGGTTGGCCGTCCATCAGGGTGCGGATGTCGATGGTCGAAGGCAGCGATCCGCGCAGAATTTTCACCGTATCGTCGATGACTGCCCGCATATCGACCGGCACCACTTCGGCGTCGTCCTGCCGGGCAAAAAGCAGGATGCGTTTGACCAGTTCGCGGGCGCGCAACTGGGAGTGTTGAACTTCCTTGAGGTTGGACTCCAACGGCGACGATTTTTCGGCTTCATCGAGAGCCAGATCCGTGAACCCCATCATGGCCATGAGGATGTTGTTGAAATCATGGGCGATGCCCCCGGCCAGAGTGCCGATGGCTTCCAGTTTCTGGGACTGGCGCAGTTGCCCCTCCATCTCGGCGCGCGAACGCTCGGCCTCCTGGCGTTGGCCCATTTCGTGTTCCAGGCTGCGGTACGACGCCTGCAATTCGGAGGTTCGTTCGCGGACGCGGGCTTCCATTTCGTCGTAAGCCGCCCGCAAGTGCATGCCGATGACGCTCCGCTCATGGACGATGGCACTGACGGTCAGCAACGTCATGGACATCAGGGCGAGGAACCACTGCATATTGATCAGGGCAATGTTCAAGTCCTGCCCCATGAACGGCCCCACTTGCAAGAAGCCCGCGACAACCGTAAGAGTTGCGACAACCAGAATCGCGAAGAAGACAACACGCTGATTAAATTTGAAGGCGGCTCCGATCAGAAGCGGGGCGAGGCTGAAGACCGGCAAGGCCATGCCGGCAACCGGGGGCATCAGGCCCATGGCCAGGGTGCCGACCAGAACAAGAGCCC
>DAOVTU010000643.1 GCA_030632925.1 Candidatus Krumholzibacteriia bacterium
CGGTGATGTCGTAGAGCCGCAGCAGGCGCAAACCAAACATGGGCGGCTTGTCGGTCATGATCGCCGGTCCGTCCCAGCCGCCACCCATGACGCCGTCGGTCTGGGTACTGTAGGGCAGGTTGCCGTACAGGTCGCCTACCGGTGTGCGGTGTTCCAGAATCCAGTCGGCATAGGCCTGGGCCCGGGCCAGTCCTTCGGGGTCGCCACTGAAGCGACGCCAGTCGAGAAACGCGTCGATGGCCACACAGGCCGTGTAGGCCGGATAGCTGACCGAAAGATAGCCTGGGTAGCCGGTCAGATTTCCATTCAGATTGTTGCCGTCGTTGATAGCGTAACTGTAAAAATAGGGAGGGACCGGGTATCCCTCCGGATCGTTGTCGTTGGTGCGGATACCACCCCAACCCACATCTGCCACCAGGAACCCCACCACATCACTGACCAACTGGGCGTAGGGCTTGGCCGGCGCCACTTCAGCCTGGGCCACTCCAGTCAGGGCAAACATCAGGCACAGGATTCCACACAGAACACGGACGGGTACGCGAGAAGTCATGATGTTCTCCAAAGAGGTGCAGTTAGCAGGGCGAAGCCCTATTATAGCACAATTACCGTCCGGATTGTCGAAGTTGCCAACTGGGGCCAATGATGAGAAAGTGTACTGCATGAAATACTCGACGAAATACCTGCCGCCCATACTGTTGCTCTTATTCCTGATCTCCCTGGCACCTGCGGCCCTGGCCTTCGACAACCCCGGCCCACCGCCCGAGCGCGGGCTGTTCAGCGATGGCCTCTACGCCGGCAAGGTCTTCCTCTACGACACCGGCTACATCGCCACTTCGCCCTTTAGAATCACCAATCGCCAGGCCCTGATCTGGGGTGGCTTGTTGGCGACCTCGCTGATGATCTACAACAACGACGAGGCCATCGCCGACGCGGTGCACGACTCGCGCAATTCTCCAGGCATCAAATGGTTTCACGAGTTGGGCGAGTTCTTTGAGCCGGCCGGCCACATGGGCGTGATGAACAAGTACTACTTCGGAGGCCTGGCCATCAGTTATGCCGTGGGGTCGGACAAGGCCACGCGCATTTTTGGCGAAATTCTCGAGGCCCACTTCATTGCGGGCCTGGGCAAGGTCGCCATCCAGTCGGTGGCCGGACGCGCCCGGCCCCACGAAGGCCTGGGCTCCGAATCCTGGGGCAACGACAACGCCACCAGTTTTCCCAGCGGGCATTCCATCAACATCTTCCAGTTGGCGACCATCCTGTCGCACCACGCCAACCGCACCTGGTTCACCGTTGGCGCCTACACCATCGCCGCCTCGGTGGGTGTGCAGCGGGTTTCCAGCGAAGCCCACTGGCCCAGCGATGTCTTCCTGTCGGCGGCCTTTGGCACGGCTGTGGCGCAAACGGTTTTGCACCTGCATGAAGGATATGGCGGACCGCGTCCCGTCGTTTCGGCGACAACGAACGGACCAGCCCTTGGCGTGGCCTGGCGATTCTAGAAGAAATCAGGATTCTCAGCGGGTGAGCGTGACTTTGCCTTGCAGTTGGCGGCTGAACGAATCGCCGTCGGCCTGGCCGCGGCAGGTGATGCGGTAGAGGTAGGTTCCCGAAGGATATTCACGGCCGGCGTTGTCGGTGCCCAGCCACAGAT
This sequence comes from Candidatus Krumholzibacteriia bacterium, assembly GCA_030632925.1. Taxonomy (GTDB): domain Bacteria; phylum Krumholzibacteriota; class Krumholzibacteriia; order LZORAL124-64-63; family LZORAL124-64-63; genus JAGRNP01. The sequence goes on from DAOVTU010000643.1 coordinate 1,652, forward strand.
ACTGGCGCGGTCCAGCACCCTGTTCGCCCAGATCTTCACTCAGGATACGGCGGCCCTGGATGTCAAACACCTCGACCAGATCCTGGGTCGTGGTCTCCGCTTCCCAACGGAACAGCGTGCGCGGATTGAAGGGGTTCGGGTAGGCCGGCAGCAACGTCACCGGTGCCTTGGCCACGTTGTGGTCCTTGTTGGTCGCGTCGGCAACCATGTCGTGCAGCAACCACCGATCGGGATCCACAATCATCCGGTCGATGGTTGCTCCCAGGGGGATCACGAATTCCTGATCAAGCCGGTAATTCAACAGCGTGATCGTCGTATCGATACCGGTGCCGATCATGCGCATTTCGACTGGGATCTGGTAGGGCGGCCGGCTGCCATCGGGCTCGGCGTCTTGTTCCTGGCGCAAGCGGATGCGGACCTCGTTGGCGCCCTCCTGCCAGTTGTTCTGCCAGTCCAAACGCAGGATGGGATAAGTCGTGCGGTACAGCCACTGGTCAAAAAACCAGGTCAGGTTTTGGCCACTGACTTCTTCACACACTTCCTCGAAGTCCATGGAGTTGGCCGTGCCAAATCGCAACTCGGGTTTTTCCAGATAGGCCGACAGCACGGCAAAGAATGTCTCGTCGCCCAGCCAGCGGCGCAGCATGTGCAGCACGTAGGCGCCCTTGTGGTAGGCGATGGCACGGAAATAATAGGGTGGGTAACCGTTGTCCGGATCCCTCACCAGCGTATCAACGCCGTAGCCATGGCCCCAGTCGTGCGAGGCCATGAAAGACATCAGGCCCGCTTGCCCATAAACGTGTTCGGCCCACAGCGCTTCTGTGTAGGTGGCGAACCCCTCGTTGAGCCAAATCTGGGTCCAGTCTTCAGGCGAAATGAGATTGCCGAACCACATGTGGGCCACTTCGTGACCCAGCACGGTGTCAAACTCGTCGGTGACCGTGCTCAGCATTTTTTCGTAGGTGATGGCCGTGGGGTGCTCCATGGCTTCGTCCCAGGCGCA
>DAOVTU010000627.1 GCA_030632925.1 Candidatus Krumholzibacteriia bacterium
CGTCGTAGCAGATCCAGGCCACGTAGAGAAATTCGTCGTTGTAGGTGATGAGTACTTCGGTATCCACCGGGGGCCGCGTCTGGTCACCGGGCGAGTGCTCGGCAAAGTTTTGGGCGGGAGTCAGTCCTTGCCAGCCTGCGTCGTCCAGTTCGCCGTCGATGGTGATTTCACCCTTGGCGGGGCGGGTTTCCAGGTGCGGGTGCGGTGTTGCCACCCACTCGGGCGCGTTGGGCGCGCGTTGGGCCAGGACGGGGGTGGTGGAAATCAGGATCAGCACACAAAGCAGGATTCCGGCCAGATGGCGGTTGGCGGGCAAGATGTTCTGTTTCTTCAAAATCCGGTCCTTCAGGTGGAGATCGTGGGTGATCGTCTTGCACCTACGCACACTCAGGGACCGGGTTGCGTTTACCAGCGAATCAGATTGGCGCCCCAGGTGAAGCCGGAACCGAAGGCCACCGTGACGATAAGATCGCCCTTGTGCAGGCGGTCTTCGCGCACCGCTTCGGCCAGGGCGATGGGGATGGTGGCGGCCGTGGTATTGCCGTATTTGGCGATGTTGGAAAATACGCGTTCGTTGCCCACGCCCATGCGCGCGGCCACCGCGTCCGTGATACGTTGGTTGGCCTGGTGGGGCACGATCAGGGCGACATCGTCGATGCTGGCTTCGCCTTTGGCGAGCACCTCGGTGATCGATTCGCAAAACCTACGCGTGGCGTGCTTGAAGACCATCTGGCCGTTCATGCTGGGGTAGTGGCGGCCCTCGGCCATGATCTCGGCGCTGATGCGATCCTTGAGGTTGCCCATGGGGGCTTCGCCGTAAAGGTCACGGGCGTAGCGGCCCTGACTGTGCAACACCGAGGCGATGATGCCCCGGTCGGCCTCGTCGGTGGCCTGGACGATGGCTGCGCCGGCGCCGTCGCCAAAGAGCACGGCCATGTCGCGGCCCCGGTCGGAGAGATCCAGGGCGGTGCTCTGGATTTCACAACCGATAACCAAAACAGTGCGCGCGGTGCCAGCACGGATGAAGCCGTCGGCGGCTGCCAGGCTGTAGATAAAGCCCGTGCACTGGTTGCGCACGTCCATGGCGCCGGCGCAGTTCAGGCCGAGCAGATCTTCAATGAAAACGCCATTGCCGGGGAAGAACACGTCGGAGTTCAAGGTGGCGAAGATGATCTGGTCAATGTCGGTGGCCTCGATACCGGCGTTCTCAATGGCCATGCGGGCCGCTTCGGCGCCCATTTCGGCGCCGCTCATGGTGGTGAACCCATCGTCGTCACGTTTCAGCCAGCGCCGTTCCTTGATGCCGCTGCGCTCTGTGATCCACTCGTCGCTGGTGTCCATCCACTGGGTCAGGTCGTTGTTGGTCACGACATTGTCGGGCACAAAAAAGCCCGTGCCAATAATAGCGGCCTTGGTCATGGTGTTCTCCGTTGTTCTGCCGGTTTATCAGCGGTGGACCGCGATGGCTCCGGTCATCTTTTTCCGGTTCTGCCGGATGAAGGATTCGGCTTCGGCCCGGGACTTGAAATACCCGATATGGACGCGGTAAATGATCGTGCCGTCAGAGGTGTTGCCAACCTTTACCCGGGCGTTCCAGCCGTGGGTTTGCAGGCGGGCGGCTTCCTTGTCGGCGTTCTCGGCCTGGCCGAAGGAGCCAATCTGGGCCGCGTAGGGACCCGTGCTGGCCGGAACGATGGGTTCGGGCGCGGTCTCAGTGACCTTGCGCACCGGAGGCGGGTTGGTGACTGTTTTTTTCGTTTCCACCGGTTTGGTTTCGACCGCTTGAGCGGCTTCGTCCTTCTCGGGGGTCAGGGCGTTGGCCTGTTCGGTGATGTCGACATCGCCTGATCGGGGGCCGGCATCCTGGCCATTGGTCGCTTCCGTATCGAGGGTCGACTCCACATCCGGGGCCGTGACCACGGTTTGGTTTTCGCCGATGCCGGTGGGCACGTCGCCGCCTTGGTTGCCGAACAGGTAAACCGCGCCCGCAACACAGGCCACGATGGCCAGCCACATGATGCGCGGCATGCCGCCGCCGCGGCCGCCTTTGGTGGCGGGGGTGCGGCGTCGGGTTCCATCCTTCAGCAGTCCCGGTTTCTTTTCAGACATGTCGTCGTCACCCTTCCGTGGGTTGATTGCGCGAATTTTCAGTATCTGGCCAGGCGAGGCTAAAGACGACTGTGGCCAGTAGCGAGACCACAAAGCCCGGGATCATTTCGTACAGCGCGTCGTGCAGCACGGTTACGTTGTACCACACGATGACCACTGCGGTTCCACTGATGAAACCTGCCAGGGCGCCGGCGCGGCTGGTGCGCTGCCAGTGCAGGGACAGCAACAACGGTGGCCCGAAGGCAGCGCCCAATCCGGCCCAGGCGTACAGCACCATATTGAAAACGAAGTCATCGGCCTGCCAGGCCAGCAGGAATCCGACGACGCCGACGCCGAGGGTGGCCCAGCGGCCCAGCTCTATCAGTTTCTTCTGACTGGCCTCGGGGTTGATGAGTTTCCGGTAGATATCCTCGCTGATGGCGCTCGCTGATGCAAGCAATTGGCTGTCGGCGGTGCTCATCATCGCGGCGATGGCGCCAACGATCATGACCACGGCCAGCCATTCGGGCATGAAATGGCGGGCCATCATGGGCATCAGATGTTCCTGGTCAGTAATCAAGCCGCCTTCGCCCATGGCTTCGGGGCCGAAGAAC
>DAOVTU010000115.1 GCA_030632925.1 Candidatus Krumholzibacteriia bacterium
CCTCGCCCTGGCCCTGTTGCCAGCGGGAGCGGGCCTCATAGTCTTCGCGGGTCAGTGGAGCGCCTTCTTCGTTCACTTCCGGAAAAATATCCGGGTTCAGTTTGCGCAAGTCATCCAGCTCGGCGCCAAAACCCAACCGGGTGCCCACGCGGACCAGGTCGCGGCCCAGGCTGGGTGGAATTTCGGTGCCCACCAGACCGGCCGTCTGCTGGTAGGCCACGGCGGCATTGCGGTAGGCGATGAAGGCGTCGTTCAGCTCGCCATCCCAGTCGTAAAGCATGCCGCTGTAGTACAGCAGGAAAGCGTTGTTGCGGATCTTTTCGAGATCGGATTTGTCCTCGTCGCGCAATCCGTCGAGGGTGGCGTCGACGTACTTGGACATCAGCAGGCTGGCCCGTCGGGCCTCGACCTGGGCCTCATTCGGTTCACCCAGATAGATGTAATTCAGCCCCTTGAAATACGGCACCATGGCCATCTCGAAAGGACGGGCGCGGTAACTGATGGCGTTGTCGTTGGAAAAAAGCGACAGCGCACCTTCGCTGATGGACTTGGTATAAAGTTCATCGGCCAGGCGTTCGGCGGCGGCGAAAGCTTCGTTGCTTTCGCCATAGTTTTCGGCGTAGTGCAGGATCAGGCCGCGTTCCAGAAAGTAGAGCAGGCGGTCCTTGCTGCCGCTCTCTTTTTCCACCGTCGCGAGGGCCTTGTCGTACTGACCGGCAGCCAACTCGGGGCGCAGATCCTTGAATTTGGTGGTGTAGGTGGCGCAACCGCCCAGATAGAGCAGGACAAACAGAAGGACAGCCATCCTGACGACGGCTGCCCTCCGGTGTGTGCACGAAGACGGTTTCAGGTTCGGTACCGGCATCAGCCCTTGTACTTGCCCTTGCCCACGAACTTCTTGATCTTCTCGAAGCCCGCCCAAACCTTGGTATTGTCTTGGAGGTCAACCAGATAGCAATCGACCTGGTAATATTTGACTTGGGCGCCACCCTCCTGGTCGAAGACCGCATTGATCTCGCCGATGAACATGTAGTCGGCGCCTTTTTCGAGGCCCCACTGCTTCATCGTTTCCTGGGACGAGAATTCCTGCTGGTCGGCGCGCTCGCCACGGATCTCGTCGCGTTCTTCAGCCGAAGCGACCACGCGCACGCGGCCCCCGTTGATGAAGTTGCGTTCGAGATCGGCGATGAAGGTCTTGACCGCGATGTGCTCGGGGGTCTTGTTGCGGACCGTGCCGATAATCAGGTAGGGCTTCTTGCCGTTCTCGGCCCGGAAGTCCTCAACCCACGGGCTGCCCGTGATCTGTGACGTCAGGGCCGCCGACACCTGCTGGCTGTCGATATCATTCCACTCGCCGGACAGATCGATTTGCTCCTCGACCGCCACACGGCTGACTTCCTTACCCGCGCAACCGTTCAGCAGCACCAGTGCTGCCAGCATCATCACGCTCAATAGTTTCCTGTTTTTCATTCCGGGCTTTCCTCCTTGATTCCCCGCCAGACCCGTTCCGGAGTCGCTGGTATCCGATAATTGCGGACACCGACTGCGTCACAAATGGCGTTCACTATGGCCGGCGCCGGCCCGTCACTGGGCACTTCGCCGGCAGCTTTGGCCCCGTGGGGACCGCTAGGTTCGTCAGTCTCGACCAGGATCGTCACCAGAGGTGGCACATCCAGGGCCGAAGCAATCTTGTAATCCAGGAAATTGGGATTAAGCACCTTCCCGGAGCGGTCCAGCAGGACCTCTTCAAAAAGAGCGTACCCCAAACCCTGCGCCACGGCACCCTCTATCTGGCCCTCGGCCATGCGGGGGTGAACGACGGTGCCGCAATCCACAGCCGAAACGAACTTCAGCACCTGGACCTGACCCGTTTCCGGATCGACCTCCACGTCGGCAAACTGGGCCGCAAAAGGCGGCGGCGATTCGTTCGACATGTGGCTGGCGGTGGCCATGGGCTGGATCTTGGCCTCGTACAAGGCGAACAGCGCGACTTCGGCCATGGTCATCGTTTGACCATCCGGCCCGGTGGATTTGCTGTCGGCAAAAACGATATCACCCGGATCACATTCCCAATGGGAACCCAACACTTCGGCCAATTGTTCCCGCACCTTGACTGCGGCTTTGACCACCGCCCCGCCCGACACATAGGTCGTGCTCGAAGCGTAGGCGCCCACATCAAACGGTGTCAGGTCAGTATCCGAACTGAGGACCAGCACTTTTTCGGTGGGAATGCCCAACTCTTCGGCGCAGAACTGGGCCAGGACCGTATCGGAACCCTGCCCGATGTCTGTCGCGCCCACGGCCAGGTTCACGCTGCCGTCGTCGTTCAATTTCACGGTCGCGGCGCCCCAATCCACGCCGGCGATGCCCGAGCCCTGCATGGCCAGAGCCATGCCCACACCGCGTTTGAGGTGCGGTGCCGAAGGCTTTTTCTCCTGCCCCCAGCCGATGGCCTCGCAGCCCTTGACGATGGCTTCGTCCAGGCCGGTGCTGCGGATGACCCGCTCCAGCCCTTCCTTGCCCTCGCCCAGCTTCGCCGATAGAGGGTCGGTATCCCCCAGCTTGATGTGGTTTTTCAGGCGCAGTTCCAGCCGGTCCATGCCCAATTCGGCCGCGACTTCATCCATGTGGCACTCCAGGGCAAAACAGCCCTGCGGCGCGCCATAACCACGGAAAGCCCCGCTGATCGGATTATTCGTGTAAACACAGTCGACCAGGAAGTGAATATTCGGTGCCGGATACATCGGCATCACCTTCTGCCCCGTATTGCCCTGCACCGTCAGCGCGTGGCTGCCGTAGGCGCCGGTATCGGCCATGACGTGCATGCGGTTGGCCACCATGGTGCCGTCCTTCATCACGCCGGTGGTCATGGTGATGCGTTGGGGATGGCGATAGCGCGCGGCGATGAACTCTTCTTCCCGCGTGAACTCCAGCCGTACCGGACGGCCCGTGCGCAGGGCCAGCACGCTGACCAGATCTTCGACCACCAATTCCTGTTTGTCGCCAAAGCCGCCGCCCACCCGGGGTTTGATCACCCGAATTTGCGACTCTGTCATTTCCAGGATCCGGGCCAGGATGCGCCGCAGATGGAACGGCACCTGGGTGCTCGTGCGCACGATCAGGCGCTTGTCTTCATCCACCCAGGCGATGGAAATGTGGGGCTCGATATGACTGGCCTGCACCCGCGGCAGGTGGTACACGCGCTCGACCACCAGGTCGCAGGTTTTCAGGGCCGCGTCCACGTCACCGATTTGCTTGTCGATGTGGGCGGCCATGTTGCTCTTGCCGCCGCCACCGATGCCCAGTGGGTCGGCCTCTTCATGAACCAGCACATCGGTGCGGGTCAGGGCTTCGTCCATATCGCAGATCTCAGGCAAGACTTCGTACTCCACCTCGATCAGCTTCAGGGCCCGCTCGGCGATGGCCGTCGTCTCGGCGGCAACGACCGCCACCCGGTCGCCGATGAAGCGCGCCTTGTGCGGCATGATGACCGTATCGTAGGGCGATGGTTCGGGATAACTCTGGCCCGCCCGCGTGTGGGCAATGGCCTTCACGTCGGTATGCCAGATGACATCGATGACACCCTCAAGAGCCATGGCTGCCGACACGTCCACCTTCACGATGCGGGCGTGGGCATGGGGCGAGCGCAGGACTTTGGCCGTCAACATTCCGGTGCGCGTGAAGTCGTCGGTGTAAACCGCCTCTCCGCGAGCCAGCTTGAACGCATCGACCTTGTCGACGTTGTGGCCGACAGCGCTGCGGGTTTTGCGATCACTCACGACGCACCTCCCGACTCGTTTTGCCGGTTGTCCGCCACGGTCTGCGCGGCTTCCAACTGTTTCACATAACCAGTGCAACGGCAGAGGTTTCCGGTCAGTGCTTCACGCAATGCGTGTTCTGACAAATCCCCACTCGCCTTGAAATGGGCATACAGACTGATCAGCATGCCCGGTGAGCAGTAACCACACTGCACGGCACCCTTGACCACCATTTCGTGCTGCAATTCTTTCATCAGGGGATCGCCCAACAGGCCTTCGAGAGTCGTGATCTGGTGACCATGAGCCCGGGCCGCCGCCACCACGCAGCTGTTGACCGGTTCGCCATCGAGCAACACTGTGCACGAACCGCAGTCGCCGGTTTCGCAACCCAGCTTCACCGAAAACTGGCCGATCTCCCGCAATACGCTCAGCAGGTTTCCGCCGGGCGCAATCTCGTGCGCCACCGGCCGTCCGTTCAATTCCATTTCGATTTTCACGCCACTGTCCCCCCGCTGTCTTTCGTGATGGTTGTTTCGTCGTGCAGTGCGCGCAAGATTTGGCGACGGGTCAACACCCGCACCATGTCGCGGCGGTATTCGGCTGACGCCCGGTGGTCATCAAGTGGTTCGCATTCTCCAGCGGCAATGGCCGCGGCATCGGCAATGAGATCCGGTGAAATTTCGGTCACCGACTGGCCCACCAGTTGAGCCTCGGCCAACACTGCGCGCATGGGAACCGGAGCCACGGCGCCCAAGGCAATGCGAGCGGTTTCAATCTTACCGTCTTCAATTCCCAAAGCGACACACACATGAACCAGCGAGATATCTTCGGCCGAACGCGTCAGCTTATAACTGGCGCAGCGGCGGGTGCCGGCCTCTGCCGGAAGCGCCAACCCCACCAGTAGGCGATCTTCCAGGACGGTCGCCCGCGGCCCGACAAAGAAGTCGACCAACGGCAAACTTTCCTGGCTGTCGGCATCTGCAATGTAACAAGTGGCGTCGAGCGCCAGCAGCACCGGCGCCATATCGGCCGACGGCAGGGCATTGCAGATATTGCCACCGATGGTGGCGGTGCTGCGCACGGGACGGTTGCCGCAATGGGCTGCCGCCTCAATGAGCATTCCCTCGGCAAAGTCCGCTACCAAGGGGTTGGTTGCGATATTGTGCAATGTCGTGGCCGCGCCAAGGAACAGATCCCCTGCTGGCGTCCGGGCGATATCGCTCAATCCCGCGTGATTTATATCGACGACAAAGTCGCACTCCGCCGGATGCAGGAACATGTCTGTTCCGCCGGCGATGTACGCACCCGTGCCCGGGCCCTGTCGCATCAACGCCACGGCCTCCTGGGCCGAAGCTGCAAATCGGTATTCTTTAAGTTCCCACATGACTTTCCCTTTCCCACTGACGTTTTTGGGGAGCCGGAGTATACTGGATTCCACTGGGCAGTCAAACTACAACCGCCCAAACAATATAAGCCCTTAATCTCTGGAGCGCGTCATGCCCGCACCCGACTTGTTCCTTCTCGAAAACGCCACCACCCTGGTGACGATGAACATAGACCGCGAAATCCTCGGTGAGGGCTGGGTCGCAGCCGCCGACGGCCTGATCATAGCGACGGGCAGTGGCCAGGCACCTGACCTGATCGGCGGCCACCCCCGCGAGAGCTTCCGGCGCCACGACGCCACCGGCTGTGTGGTCCTGCCCGGACTGATCAACCCCCACCACCACCTGTACCAGACCCGCACCCGCGCCTGGCCCGCCGCCGTGGACAGTGAGCTCTTTCCCTGGTTACAGACCCTCTACCCGGTGTGGGCCCAACTGAGTGACGAGGATTTTTATCAGGGCGCCCTGGTCGGTTTCAAGGAACTGATGCGCTCGGGCTGCACCACGACCACGGACCACCACTATCTCTTTCCAGTGGACGCCTCGCCACACCTGATCGACATCACCATTGAAGCGGCGACCGCCGCGGGCATGCGCTTCCACCCCACGCGTGGATCCATGAGTCGGTCGATCAAAGACGGCGGCCTGCCCCCCGACTCGGTGGTTCAGGATCCCGAGACCATCCTGGCCGACAGCGAACGGGTGATCAACAAGTGGCACGATACCAAACCCGGCGCCATGGTCCGCATCGCGCTGGCGCCCTGCAGCCCATTTTCGGTCAGCCCTGAACTGATGCGCGACACCGCGGTGCTGGCCCGCAAACACGGAGTGCGGTTGCACACCCATCTGGCCGAAACCCGCGACGAGAACGCCTATTGCGAAAAAATCTACGGCCAACGCCCGCTGGATTTTCTGGCCTCGGTCGACTGGTTGGGCCCCGATGTGTGGCTGGCCCACGGCATCTGGTTCGAGGACGAGGAGATTGCGCGGTTGGGTGAAGCCGGTGTCGGCATCGCCCACTGCCCCAGTTCGAACATGCGGCTGGGTTCAGGCATTTGTCGGGTGCGGGACCTGCGCGCCGCCGGTTGTCCGGTGGGCCTGGCGGTGGACGGCTCGGCGAGCAACGACAGTTCCCACATGCTGGCCGAGCTGCGACAGACCCTGCTCTTGCATCGGGTCACCGCAGGCGCGGCCGCCATGACCGTCGCAGAAGTGATCGAGATGGCGACCCTCGGCGGCGCCGGCTGCCTGGGCCGCGACGATATCGGCGCCCTGGAAGTGGGCCGGGCCTGCGATTTGGCCATCTTTGACCTGCAGGCCATTGGCTACGACGGCGCTCACGATCCCGTGGCTTCATTGTTGTTGTGCCACCCTGAGCCCGCCCGGGCCGTGGTCGTCGGCGGCAAGGTCATTGACGACTTCACGATCCGGCCGGCCAATAAATGAGGCGGCGTGCCCAGCGCTGTCCGGCCTGCCTCATTCCCCAGGCCTATTGTGTGTGCCAGGTGATGCCAGCCGAAAAAGTGCCCACCCGCGTCACGGTGGTCATTCACTACGCCGACATCGACCGCACCACCAATACCGGCAAGTGGGCACCCCTGGTTTTAGCCAACAGCGAAATCCTGATTCGGGGCCGGCGCGAATTGCCCTTGGATATGAACCAGGCTGTGAAACCTGACTACCACAACGTTCTGCTTTATCCGTCGGCTGACAGCCAGGAACTCACGCCCGCCTACCTCGCAGGCCTGACCAAGCCCGTCAATTTGATCGTGCCGGATGGCAACTGGAATCAGGCTGGAAAAATGGTCAAACGTGAGCCCCAGATGGTGGCCCTGCCCCACGTGCACCTGCAAATCGACAAACCGACCCGCTACCGCCTGCGGACCGCGGCCCACGAGCACTGGATTTCCACTTTTGAGGCCATCGCCCGGGCGCTGGGAATTGTGGAAGGCCCGGCCTTGCAGCAGCGCCTGGAATATTTCTTCGATGTGGCGGTCGAGCGTGTGCTTTTTCTCAAGGGCCGGATCAAAAGCCAGGACGTCACTGGCGGGATGAGCCAGGAAATGATCGGCCAGTATCACCGCGAAAATGACGATCAAACCTATATCGAAGCACTGAAAAAAAGGGGCCAGGACTGACGATTTGCCGTGGCAGGAATATCTGGCAATGAGAATCAACTTCAAGTAGGATAAATTCAGTCCTTATTCCCACCCGCATATTCGGAGGCAATCCCTGATGCGCCCAGTGCTTCGGCTCCTACCCCTGTTGCTGCTATTGGCCTTACCGGCCACCGCCGCCACCACCGCCTTTGTCGGTGCCCACGTCATCCCCATTGAGGGGCCGGAAATTCCGGATGGCACCCTGATCATCAAAGACGGCCACATCGTCGCGGTCGGCCCTCGTGACCAGGTGAAAGTACCCGGTGGCGCCACGGTAATTGATGTCGCCGGTCGCTTCATCATGCCGGGACTGGTCGATACCCACAGTCACATCGGCGGCTTCCGTGCCGCGGACAACAGCGGGCCCATCCAACCGGGCGTGCGCATCAGCGACGGCTTGAACGTTTTTGACGCCGGATACCGCCGCGCAGTGGCCGGCGGACTGACCACCCTGAATGTGATGCCGGGCAGTGGCTTTTTGAGCAGCGGGCAGACCATCTACC
>DAOVTU010000034.1 GCA_030632925.1 Candidatus Krumholzibacteriia bacterium
CGCGAAGGGCGGGCTGCCAGCCGCCTGGGGCGTCAAATCACTGATTTTGCTTGTGTCTACACCGGACGAGTGTCAAACTTTCTGAACTATCCGGCGGACAAATTTTTTGCCCGCCCAGTAGAAGTACTGCCCCACGAACGCTGGGCCCAGCCCGAGGCCTGAGTGGGAACATTCAATCGGCGCCCGCTTGGGAGCGCCGCAAAAGGAGAAATTCATGCTCGGATCCAAGACCGTTCTCGTGGTCGGCACCGGGACCATTGGCGAGCCGTTGATCGGTTTGCTGTGCAACTTCAAGGCCCAACTGGGCATTGATGAAGTCCTGTTTCATAAACGGACCCCGCTTTTGACCGACCGCTCGAAGGTTCAGAACCTGCTGCGCCGTGGTGCGCGCCTGGTGACGGACAAGGACCGGGTCGATGGATTCGAGAAGATGGGCCTGAAGATTGATTACACCACCGAAGAGGCCCTGGAAATGGCCCGAGTGGTGGTTGATTGCACGCCCAGCGGCAACGCCATGAAGGAGCGCTGGTACGAAAAGTACGAAGAGTCCACCGACTTGTTCATCGCCCAGGGCAGTGAGTTCGGGTTCGGCAAGCAGTACGCCCGCGGCATCAACGATGAAGTGTTGGAGCTGGGCAAGGACAAATACCTGCAGGTCGTCAGTTGCAATACCCACAACCTGTCTACGTTGATCAAGGTCTTTGGCCTGGGCAACGAAGGCCCGGAAAATCTGCGCGAAGGCCGTTTCGTCTGCATGCGGCGCACCAATGATATCAGCCAGGACGACAACTTTGTGCCGAGCCCCCAGGTGGGCACCCACAAGGATGCCCGCTTCGGCACCCATCATGCCCGCGATGCCTGGCACCTTTACAATACCAAGGGTCCCGAGTACGACCTGAACCTGTTCAGCAGCGCCATGAAGGTCAATACCCAGCTCATGCACATCATCCAGTACAACCTGAAGGTGGAAAAGCCCACGACGCGCGACGAGCTCATCGCCCGGGTGGTGGCCGATGACCGCATCGCCACGACCTACAAGACCACCGCCAACAGCGTGTTCAGTTTTGGCCGGGACCATGGCTTCTGTGGCCGCATTCTGAACCAGTCGGTGATCCCGCTGGACACCCTGCACGTGAGCGAAGACGGCCGGGACATCACCGGCTTCTGTTTCACGCCCCAGGATGGCAACAGTCTCTTGAGTTCGGTGGCGGCTACGGTGTGGGGGCTGTATCCGGAAACGTATGACAAGATTGTGCAGTGCCTGAAGCCGTACTTCTTCTCGGAAGTGTAGCTCTCGGAAGTGTAGCTTTCGGAAGTGTAGATTTCGGAAGTCCAGGTACTGACCGACCACAAAAAAGGCGGGCTCCCGGTGAGGGAGCCCGCCTTTTTCATGTTCTACCGATCAGCGGCTCGCCAACTCGTCAATTTGGCTGGCAAATTCCGCGGCCCGTACCCGCGGCGGGAAGTCCTTGTCGGCCCCGGAGAGGGCCCATTCCAACTGTTCCTTTGCCGCCACGGCCTGCGCGGTGTCTTCCAATTCCAGATGGCACTGAACCTTCAGCACCAGAACATTGATCAAGCGCGGATTGACCGCCAGCATGGCATCTATCTCGGACAGCGCCTCGTTCGGTTTTCCAGCGGCCAGCAACGAACTGGCCAGCCGTGAGCGGTAGAAAAACTGCTCGTGGTACGGCGTGGTGCCAGCCATCAACTCGATGGCCTGACCCCAGGATTTGGCGGCCGCCAGACTGTGGCCCAGCCGGTCCTGTTTGAAACCGTCGTATTGGCTGGCGAACATCTCGGTGACATTCCGGGCCCCATCCGAATGTTGGTAGTGGGAACTGGCGCGGCGGGCTTTCAGGGTCGAATCCATGACCGCATCTCCCATGGCCATTTGGCCCTCATCAGCGAGGATCAGGCTGCGCAACATGGGAGTGAGCGAGCCCTTGGGGTGGGTACTCACGTAATTGCGCGAAGCGAGGTCCAGTCGTTCCGGTTCCCCGCACACCAGATAGGTCGTCAGGATCAATTGGTCGACCGTACGCTCGGCTTCTCCGCCGGCCATCTGCCGGCGAACCTTGTCCAGAATGGCCGAACCCTTGGCGATCTTGCCCCGCGCCAGATAGGACCGGCCCAAGTTGAGCAGTGATGGATAAAAGTCCGGTTGCATCTGCAGTGCGATCCGGAATTCTTCTTCCGCCTCTTCGTAGCGACCAATCGTCAGCAGGACTTCACCGTAGGAGTCGTGGGGGTTGGCCAGGTCGGGAGCCAGAAAAATGTACTTTTGCAATTGTTCCAGGGCCATGTCGTAGGAACCCCGATTGAGTTCCAGGTAGCCCAGCTTGTTGTAGGCCGCCACATGGTTGGGGTTGATGGCCAGAAGACGCTCCCAGGTGGCGATGGCCGCCACGGCGTCCCCGGCGGACTCCGCCTGCTCGGCCTGAGACTGGAGTACGTAGAAATTGTCCGGTTCCTGGCGCTGCATGCGGTCGCGCAGGGAGTCGCCCATGGCGTAGAACCTGCTGTTGCGAATTCTGCTCAGGCGCAGTTGGGCGATCAACCGACGCCGCTCGTCGGTCATCTCGGCAGTCAGGCTGTCGGCCCGCGCCAGTTCACGGCGGGCGTTGTCATGGTCTTGCAGGTTGGCGTAGGCTTGGGAGCGGCTGATGGCAGCCTCGGCCAGGTTTGGGTCCAGATCCAGGCATTGGCCCAGCTTGTCAACTGCGGCCTTGAAATGGAAGGCGTGCAAATCGGCAGTGCCCTCGTCGCACAATTCCACGGCGTCGGGATTACTGGATGAGTATTTATCCTGGCGGCAAGAAGTCAGGGCAAGGCCCAAGGTGACGGCAAGGCAAATAGTTGCCACGATCCGAGCTGACTGGATCCCAACCGACTGGCGCAACTCACCTCTCCGTTCCGTTCGAGCGGTTAGTGGGTGCCGGCCATGGCCGAAACCCGGGTCTCCAATTCCGCCGCTTCGAGGCGGGCGGGGTAGTCCGGATCCGACTTGCTGATGCTCCACTGGAGTTGTTCGAGGGTAGCCCGCGCTTCATCACCCTGGTTCAATTCGAGGTGGCATTTCACCTTCAGGACCAGGGCGTTGATCAGGCGGGGGTTGGTCTCGAGCATGGGCGTGATCTGGCCCATGGCTTCATCGACTCTGCCGATGGCCAGTAAGGCCGCTGCCAAACGGTAGTTCAGGTACCACTCGTTGTGTTTGGCCTTGTCGCCGACCAGGTCAATGGCCCGTTGCCAATTCCAGGCCGCGGCTTCGTGGTTGCCGGTGGCGTCGGCGGCGAGGGCTTCAAACTGGTAGCCGGCGCTGTCGATGTTCTGGCGCGCTTTTTCGTATTTTTGGTATTCCTCACCCTGGCGCCATTCCGACAGAGTGGAATCCATGACCGCTTTGCCGCCGGCCATGTTGCCCATGTAGGCCATGCGCACGCCACGCAGCAGGCAACTCATGCCGTCTTCGGGGTAGCGCTCAATGAACTGCGCACTCATGGCCTGCATTTCCTTGTCCAGACCGGAGATCAGGTAGGTCATGACGATTTCGTTGTCGACCCGCTTTTCGAGGTCCGAGCCCGCCACCTGCACACGCACTTTTTCCAGGATATCCATGCCCCGCTTGAGTTGACCACGGGCCAGATAGGTTTTGCCCAGGTTGATCAGCGAATGGTAGAAATCCGGTTGCATGGTGACCGAGGTGCGGAATTCGGCTTCGGCCTCTTCGTAGCGTCCCATGACCATGTAGACTTCACCCAGCGAATCGTGGGGGTTGGCCAGGTCCGGAGCCAGGAAGGCGTATTTCTGCATGTAGTCGATCGCTTGGTCGTAGTTGCCGCGGTTCAATTCCATGTACCCGAGCATATTGTAACTGTTGGCGTAGTTGGGATCGCTCTCCAGGATGTCCAGCCAGGCCTTTTCGTAGGCCTCTTCGTTTTCGCCCATGCCGGCCTTGGTGGCCAACGCGACCAGCACGTGAATATTGTCCGGATCGCTTTTTTCCAGTTTGATCAGGACGGAATCCCGCATGGCGTAAAAACGGCTTTTGCCAAAGGTGCCCAGGCGCAATTGGGCCACCATGCGGCGGTTTTCATCGGTCAGGACCAAGACCAGGCTGTCGGCCCGGGCCAGCTCCATTTTCTCGTTTTCGCGTTCACCGAGGCGGGAAAAAGCCATGGCCCGGGCGATGGAGGCTTCGGCCAGGGAGGGATCCAATTCGAGGCATTGGCCCAGTTTATCCACGGCGGCGCGCAGGCGGAAGGCGTTCAGGTCGCGGGTGCCCTCTTCGCAGAGACTGATGGCCTCCGGGCTGTCGGAATGGGGGTCCGAATTGCCACGCTGTGTCAGGCCAAGCCCAAGTCCAACAAGGAGTAGGGCGGCAACGAGTATGAACATGAACGACTTCAAAGGGCGCCTCCTGGCAAGAAACAACTGGCGTTTTCAGTGCCCTGCAGTGGCCTGAAATCGCCCGATTCATGGTTTGTTACGTCCCGGCACCGGTTTAGGTTGCAATTCCGGCGCAAAAAATACTAGCCCGGTGCAAACAATAGGGGCGGCTTCAGGTCAGACCTGACCGCCCTCCGCTGCCGCAAAATCTTCTTCGGCCACGATCTTCAGGCCGATCATGGTGATGTCGTCGTCGGCGTCGTCATCGTCTGCCAGGCCACTGAACTGCTGCAGCTTGGTATTGACGGTGGAAAACAGGCTGGACACTTCTTCCTGGCGGCTTTCGCGCAGCAATTCGTTCAGGCGGTCCTCGCCGAAATCTTCGTCGCCTTCAGGGTCCTTGGTTTCGGTCAACCCGTCGGTGTACAGGAACAGCAGGTCGCCGATCAGCAGTTCGACCTGGCCTTCTTCATAGGTGCCGAAGTCGAAGGCGCCCAGGGGCAGCCCTCCTTTTTCAAGCAACTCGAAATTGCCGTCACCGCGCATGAGCACCGGCGCGTTGTGCCCACCGCTGCTGTAATCCAGAATGCGGGTTTCGGGATCAAAGATCGCCAAAAAGAGGGTCGCAAAATGTTCGGGCTCGGTGCTGGCGTGTATCTGCTGATTGATACGCTCGAGCACCACACCCGGCGAGTCGCAGTTGTAGCACTGCCCGCGCAAAGCGGCCTGGATGTTGGAGGCCAACAGGGACGCAGGCACACCTTTGCCGCTGACATCGGCGATGACGATGGCCAATTTACCATCAGTGCGTTCGAACATGTCGTAATAATCGCCCGACACCTGCTTACTCGAAATGTTCACCGCTTCTATTTCGACGCCCAGGTACGACGGCAGGGTGCTGGGCAACAGGCGTGACTGAATACGCCGCGCCATGGCCATTTCTTCTTCGAGTTTCTGTTTGGCGACTTCTTCTTCGTACAGGCGCGAATTTTCGATCTGCAGCGCCACCTGGCCGGCCACGATGGTCAGCAACTGCAATTCGTGCACCTGGTAGTCGCCATCACCGGGGCGGTTGGGCAAGGCCACGATACCCACCAGACGCCCCTGGGTGACCATGGGAATGAGCAACTGGATGCCATGGTCCACCAGGAACTGCTGCTCTTTCAAACGGGCCTTCAACTCGGCCTGTTCCTGGGTGATGGCCTGGCGCCCGTCCAGATGTTCGGCTTCGTTGGCGTCGGCCCACAGCGGTTCGCCCTGCTTTTCCATGAGGTTGGCCAGGCTTTGCAGAACCAGGCGTTCCGGATAGCGAATATTCTCGCTGGCCCGGGGCCGGTCTTCATCCTGGTCGCCGCCGAAGCTCGGTTGCTGGATTTGCCCTTTGACGAACCCGGTCAGTTCGTAGGAAGGGAAATCGCTGTCGGTATCGGCCAGATAGACCGCCATGCCTGGCAAGCCGAGTACCTCGACCAGCCTTTCACCCACCCGGTTGAGCAGGTTCTCTTTCTGGATCAGGCGCGGAATCTCTTTGCTGAATTCTTCGATCAGGGCAGCCATGTTGTCGCGCGAATGGTAAAAACGCGTGTCCAGGCGTCGCTGCAGCCACAGGCGCAATGGCCACAGGGCAGCCGCCACGCTCAGGGTCGCCCCTGCCGAAATCAGCCCACTGGAGCTGTTCAAAAACGCCAAAAATTTGCTGCTCACCCACCAGGTGCCGCTCATGTAGCCGATCCAGATCACGCCGGTCAAAAGCCCATAGGCCAAATTGCGTTTGAGCAACAGATCGATCTGCAGCACCTGGTAGCGCGCCACACAGTACCCGAACGATATGGGGATGGCGGCCAATGGCACGGCGCCCAAACGGGTCAGGCCCGTCTGGAAAGTGAGTTCTTCCAGGCCGATCTTGAAAATCAGGAAGGGGATCACAGCACCCAAAGTGCCAAAAGTCAGGATGCGCACCCGTTGGCGCATCAGGGGGTCGCGGTAGCTGAAATATCCATGCAGCAGGGCGCTCAGGCCCAGCACGTAATAGACGCCCAGCACGATCCAGCTGGTGGCGTTGATCTTGGCGCCCTCGGCGCCGATGAACTGGTCGAGGAAGAAACGCAGGTAGAACATCAAGGGCATGATGTACAACAGCGGCGCCAAAAATGGGTGGCGCGTGAGAGTCAGTTTCTTGCGCGGAAAGACCAGAAAGAAGTGCAGGAACACCGCGGGCAACATGAAGCGCGCAAAGGCCCCGATGTTCTGGGTGATGATGGCGCCCAGGAAATAACTGGCCTGCTGCAGGTTGGTCATGAAGTACAGGGCAAACATCATGCAGAGCAGGAAAAACAGGCCGGCCGCCCGCTCGTTGCCGCTGCGCACATAAACCGCAAAACCAATGACCAGATAGACCAGGGCCAGCACCACGTTGACCGAGTAGTCGCTCATGTTGGCGCGGGTCGAGGTCAGGGGGACCTTGACCTTCATCAGTTTGCCATCGCGCCGGACGAGATAGGGCACGGTGGTGCCGGGTTCGTGGCGGCGCAACTCCGAGGCCGCATTCTGGGGTGAGCGCACGATGCTGTCGCCAATACCCACGATGATATCGCCCCGCTTGAGGGGCGTGGGGTCGCCGGTGGGGCGCGATACCACATCCAGGACTTCAAGATTGGAGCGGCCGAGTAGCCAGATGGTGCCGTCGCTGGGGCGGGTGCGGGTGGCGTCGAAGCCACTGAACAGCACAGCAAAAACCGTGATGGCTCCTACTGTTAAGTGGGCACCACGGGATAAGAGCAGCCTGTATAGTCCCCCGAGGGGGTTGGAATGCAGCCGTTCGGGCGGCATGGTGCTCCGGTTTTGTGGACCAGGCCGGGTTCGGGGCCGGCAGGTCGGTTTCAGTCGCGGGATGGGCTTTCTAATAGATAAACCCGTGAATTTGTTCCCGTTTCCCTGTTTTTAATATACCGTGGAAGCGGGGATGGGGCATCCGCGGTAACGATCCGCTTACCCCCATGTGGGTGATGTTATTCGATATCCCCGACAATTCCACCAGTATATGAATGACGGATGCCATGGGCAGGGGGTTGCACACCAATGAAAAAACGCCAAGCGGGCCCGGCCGGCAGTTGGCCGCCGGATGAGGCCTGGACCCTCCCGGAAGCGGTCAGTCTGGGTACTGGACGCA
This sequence comes from Candidatus Krumholzibacteriia bacterium, assembly GCA_030632925.1. GTDB lineage: Bacteria > Krumholzibacteriota > Krumholzibacteriia > LZORAL124-64-63 > LZORAL124-64-63 > JAGRNP01. The sequence continues at coordinate 7,562 of DAOVTU010000034.1, forward strand.
CCAGAGTGCACCTGCAACCAGTGGTGCAGGGCCGGGATTTTCTGGTCCTGATCACCGGCGGGCAGGCTCATGTGGGGGCTGTGGCTGTGTGCGATGGCCGGGGCGGACTGGACCACGTGCGCTCCCATTCGGGCACCGTGCAATTGGACGGACACAAGGAAGGGCCCCTGGCGGCCGAAGCGGCCGAGATTTTGGCCGTGGCATCGGGCCGCACCTGCGCTGCCGCGGTGGGAATCCACCAGAACCAGGCCACGGCCGAGGAAATTCACGATATCGTGGCAAATGTGCGCCAGGGCTTGGACCTAATGGCCACATTTTTTAGGGCCGGAGGCGCTCATGAAGACTGAAAATATGGAAAAGTTGTTGGGCACGTGGGCCCACGAAGCGGGCGAGATGGCCACCAAGGCCTTTCGCCACACTGGCGATCTGGAATTCAAATCCGGCCAGGAAGCCGTCACCGAAACCGACCGTCGGATCGAAACCCACCTGCGCGCGCGCATTGCCGAGGCTTTTCCTGATGACCTGGTGGTGGGCGAAGAATTTGGCGGGCCTGCCCATGACGAAGTGAATCCCGAAGACCGCGTCTGGCATCTGGATCCCATTGACGGCACGCTGAATTTTGCCTTGGGCCTGCCTGGGTTTTGCACCAGCCTGGCCCTGATGCAGGGCGATGATGTGTTGGCGGCCTGCGTGCACCAACCGCTGGTGGGGGACATGTTCACCGCGCTCAAAGGCCAGGGGGCGAAGCTGAACGGCGCGCCGATGCGGGTCAGTCGGCGTGCGCATTTGAAAGACGCGGTGGTCAGTGCCCAGTTCAAGAAGGACGGCCTGCTGGTCAGCCGACCCGAAGTTTTGCAGGCCTTGTTTCGCGAAACGATGAAGGTGCGCAAAACCGGCGCCATTGCCTTGGAAATGGCCTGGACGGCGGCGGGATTCTACGACGGATTGTTGGCGGGATTTCGGGGGCCGATCCAGCTGTACGATGTGGCGGCCGGCCTGTTACTGCTGACCGAGGCCGGGGGGCAGTTGTCGGATTTCGAGGGCCGACCGTACCACCCCGAGGGGGAAACACTGCTGGCGACCAACGGTTTGGTGCACGCCGAACTGGTCGCGTTGCTGAATCGCTCGGCGGACTAGTTTCTAGAGGTATGGTAAGGCCAGCGTGCCGTATCCCTGCACTCCATAGCTCAGCCAGACCGGATGTTCGTCGCCGAATTCGGCCCGGCAATCCTGGGCCGCTTTCCAGACTGCTGCTCCTGCACTCCAGCCTTCACCCAACGCCTGGTAGAAATAACCGGCAAAAATACGTGCGGGACGACTGAACAGCGGCACTACCGGGCCAATGAAGGCCGAGGCGCCAGAGCTGATAAAACGGGTGCCCAACTCGGGCAACGCGCAAAAGCTGTTGGAGAAAATCAGGGGCGGCAACAGGCCACCGCGACCGAGCAGTTCGGGATCGACCGGTCCGTCGTCCAGCAACCAGGAGCGCTGGCCGGCAGGCGGTGCGGTCGGCAATTCATCACGGCCACCACTGGCGGCGGACTTGTTGGCTGTCACACGGACTTCGACCGGCGGGCCGTTCAGGTGGTACTTGGCGGTCACGTCGTCGAGCAACGAAGTGATCGGGTCGACGCCCAATACTTCGCCTTCGAGGCCAAATTGGCTTTCGAGTTCTTCATCGGGCACGCCGGTGTCGTCGATCAGTTGGTTCATCCAGGCTTCGCCCTTGGCGTCGTCGGGAGTGGCCGGCAGGCTGGTGGGCCCGGCAAAGTGCAGGGCCTGGAACATGAAGCCGCGGGCGCAGAGGTCACTGGGGGTGATGGGGTCGGGCTGCACTTCCATGCGGGCCAGGATTTCGCCGTGGCAGCCGGTTTCCAGGGCACCCTGGATGGCTTCGGCCTCGCGGTAGATCAGGCGCCGGCGTTTGCGGTCGGTGTGGCCAGGCACAAAAAGCATGCGCGGATCGGCGGCCGTGTCGGGGCGCAACTGGGACAAAACGCCTTTGAGGTGGTTGGTGCCGTCGTCGCCGACGAGGAAGCCGGCGCGCACCCAGCGCTGCATCCAGGGCCGTTGGGTGGCCTCGTCGGGCAGCTTGGCCGACGTGACGCCGGTGCAAATGGGGTGTTTGTCGAGCAGGAAGCCCACGCCGTTGTGCAACCAATGCCAGGGCAGGTCGACGATGGCCGCATCGGCCACGATATGATAGCCACGCAGATTGTCGTGGTGGGGGTTGTCCAGGCTGGGGGCTTCGGTGGTGCTGGAGGTGCCGCTTGGACGATCAGGCGAAAAAGCCTCAGGGTCAATGTCGACAATGGCTTGGAACAGGAGTTGGCCCACCTCGGCGAAGACTTCGACCATGGAAACGGCGTCCAGGCCATCGCGGGCCTGAATTTCGGGGATGTGGGCCATTTTGGCCACGGCATCGGACAGCAAAGCGTCCACTTCCTGGTGAATTCCCGGTTCGGGGAGGATGATATCGATCCAGCGCATAGTGCCTCCGGTGCCCGGCAATTTGGCCGGGGAGGGGTCGGTGCGGGTAAAACCTGTTGCCTCGTATGAGGTTGGCCTGTTGGCCCGCAATTAAATTGTGTCAATCCGGGAAGGGAATTGCAGATATTGTGCCGAAAGGCAAAAAAAAAACCTCCGGCATCCGGTTGGATACTAGAGGGGAAGCATAAGAAAACTGTGGTACCCAGAGGGAGACTCGAACTCCCACGAGATTACTCTCACTACGACCTGAACGTAGCGCGTCTACCAATTCCGCCACCTGGGCACAGTTTTGTGACGCCAAAAGGATGCCCTTTTGGCGTGGGGGTCAATCTAGTCGCTGGTCTGAAGGTTGTCAACCTGCGCCAGGCAATTTTTCATGGTCTGGAACCACCCGCAAAACCAGTCGTTTGCAGGGGGACGGCGGAAGGGTATATTCTGGCCCAGACATTTGATACCGGCCGGTAGCCGGGGAAAGCGATCATGGCGGCAAAAGCAGACGACAGCAACATCAAGATCATCGCCAAGAACAAGAAGGCGTGGCACGAGTACGAAATCCAGGACACCTGGGAGGCGGGCCTTGTGCTGCTCGGCACCGAGGTCAAGGCCCTGCGCAACGGGCGCTGCAGCCTGGGCGATTCCTATGGCGAGATCCGCAAGGGCGAGGCCTGGCTCATGAAGATGCACATCGGGCCCTATGAAATGGGCAACCGGGAGAACCACGAGCCCTTTCGCCCGCGCAAGATGCTGTTGAGCAAGCGGGAGATCCGCAAGATTTTGCCCAAGATCGAGGAACGTGGGCTGACGCTGGTGCCTTTGAAGATCTACTTCAAGAAGGGGCTGGCGAAAATTGAGATGGGCCTGGGGCGCGGCAAGAAGGTTCACGACAAGCGCGATACCAAGGCGAAGAAGGATGTCGAACGGCGGATGGCCAAAGAATTGGGCCGACGGGATTAAGGAAAATGGATCAGAGCAAAAGGACTTGTCAGGGTATGAAGAATCAGGGTATGAAGAATTTCCGTCATCACAACATGTGGCTGCATAAAGCTTGCCTGGGTTTGATTCTGGTCGGGCTGTCATTGGGCGCAACTTCGGTGTTGGCCCAGACTGAGGACGGCCAGGATACTTACCTGGATCCGCTGGCTTATACGCGGGTCAATCCGACGGCTGAAGCGGTGCCCTGGACCATCCGGCATCAGGCTACGGGCGAGACGCGCCAGGCCATGGGGCGCTACCTGCTGACCGATAGCAGCGAGTTGTATGTGCGCTCGGCTTCGTTGGCGACGGTGTTGAAGGCCGGGCGTTTTTGGGATGGAAAATTGCGCCGGCTGGACTTGAAAGTTTCGGGCAAATCGTTTGGCGTGACTGCGGGCAGTCGGGTGGTTGTCAGTGCCGACGGCGAGTTGTTGCTGCCGGTGCCGGTGCTTGATCATGAAGGTGACCTGTGGTTGCCCATGGTGTTTCTGGAAATGGTCGTGGGACCACAGACCCAGGAGCGCGTGAACTGGGATCCGGCGACGCGGAAGCTGGCGCTGGGCAGTGCCGAATACAACGTGACCAGGCTGAAGGCCGAGGTGCTGGGGCGCTCGACGGCGGTGCATGTGTATTGTGCTGAGCCGCTGGGGTACCGGGCGAGCAGTCCGCGCACGGGCATTATTGAACTGAAAATCTACGGGGCCGAGATCAATAC
>DAOVTU010000407.1 GCA_030632925.1 Candidatus Krumholzibacteriia bacterium
CGGCTACATCACCAACGTGGCGACCATGGGAGAGTACTGCGCCGAGGCCAAGCGTTTCGACCCCGAACTGGTCACCGTCGTGGGCGGTGTGCATTGCGAAGTTTGTCCGGGCGATCTGAACCTGCCGGGGGTCGACTATCGTGTGGTGCGCAATCCGGTCACAGTTTTTCCCTTGTTGCTGGAACACGTGGAAAACGGAACCGGAATGCCTGCTGGAGTCCTGACCCGAAACCAAAAACTGGTCGAGGCCGAACTGCCGACACAGGACTTCCACTACGTCACACCGGACCGCTCGCTGGTCGACAATTACCGGGACCGCTACTTCTACATTTTCCACGACAAGGTGGCGCTCCTGAAGACATCTTTTGGTTGCCCCTTCACTTGCAATTTCTGCTTCTGCCGCGAAATCACCAGAGGGCAGTACCACCGGCGGCCGCTGGACGAGGTTATCAATGAACTCGAGAGCCTGCCCCAGCAGGAGATCTACATCGTTGACGATGATTTCCTGGCCGACCGCCGTTTCCTGACCGACTTCCTGGACGCGTTGGAAGCGCGCAACATCCGCAAGCACTACCTGGTCTACGGCCGGGCGGATTTCATCGCCGAGCATCCCGACCTGATCGAACGCTTCCGGGATTTGGGCCTGCGCACGGCCATCGTGGGCTTCGAATCGTTCTTTCCCGAAGAATTGGAGAAGTACGGCAAGCGCTCCGATGTGGAGGCCAATCGCCAGGCGGTCGAGGTCCTGCACCGGCTGAATGTCGACTGTTTTGCGACCATCATTCTGGGCCCGGACTGGGACCGCAGCCATTTCCGCAGGTTGGAAAAAGAGCTGAAAGCGCTGCGCATCCACTTCGTGAACCTGCAGCCGCTGACGCCCATTCCCGGCACCGAATTCAAGGCTCCGGCTGGCAGGTTGCTGCTGGATCGGGAGGATTATGCCGAGTGGGACCTGGCCCATCTTTCCATCCGGCCGTCGCAGTTGAGTATTCCGGACTACTACCGGGAAGTGTTGCGCCTCTACAACCGGATCCTGTTCCAGCCCTGGGTTTTGGCCAAGTACCTGCGCAAACAGAACTGGCGGATGCTGTGGCGGATGATCAAGGGTAGCCGCCGGGTGGAGCAGCAGTACCGATTGAAGATCAAGGAGTCGGAACGCCTTTGGGAAGCTGAAGTGAAACTTGAGGCCAGGGGGATGGTGTGACATGCCCAAAATCCTGTTCATCCAACCCACCCAGTACGGCGCCGACGGCGTCACGCTCTGCAAGCAGAAGGTGATCCATCTGCCCGGGTTGGCCTTTGCGTTGTTGGCCGCCTACCTGCCGCCCCATTGGGAGCCCGAAGTGCTGTTGGAGGTGGTCGACGACATCGATTTTGAATGCGACGCCGACATCATCGCCATTGGGGCGATGGGGCACGCACTGTTCCGCGGCTTCGAGATAGCGGCCGAATTCCGCCGGCGGGGACGCACGGTCGTCATGGGTGGATACATGGTTTCCATTGCGGCCGAAGAGGCCGCCAAGCATGCCGATGCGGTGGTTATCGGGGATGCGGAAATTTCGTTTCCTCGACTACTGGCCGACTTCGAACGCGGTGAACTTCAGCCGGTCTACGACGATGAAGTCACGGAACTGGACGCGTTGCCGGTGCCCCGTTACGACCTGCTGACCAGCAAGCCCATTGGCAACATGCTGCCGGTTCAGGCTGGCCGGGGCTGTCCCCACAGCTGCTCCTTCTGTTCCATCGCCTGCCTGTACCGCGGCAAGTATATGGCCCGGCCGTTGGACGACATCCTGCGGGACATCAAGGCTGTGCGGGCCCTGGGTTTCCGCCGCTTTTACCTCATCGACGACAATCTGGTCTCGAATCCGGGGTTCCTGGGCGATCTGTGCGATGCCGTGGCGCCCTTGAAGATGAAGTGGGCCACGCAGTGCTCGGTCAATTTGGCGAAAAATCCGGAATTGTTGCGCAAGGTGGTTCGGTCCGGTGGCGAACTGATGAGCATCGGCATCGAGAGCATCAACCAGGAGGGGCTGGACCGGTTGGACAAGGCCTGGCTCAAGGTCGATGAGCATGAGCGGAACATCGACATTCTCAGCCAGGCGGGCGTCGTGGTCAGCACCGAGATGATCGTCGGCACCGATGGTGATACTGAAGAGAGCATCCGGGATACTTACGATTTCATCCAGCGCAACCGGGTTCCCATTCCGCGTTTCTACATTTTGACGCCAATTCCGGGCACGGATCTTTACCACGAAATGAAGCAGGCCGGCAGGCTGGTGACGGATGAGTGGAAGCTGTTCGACGGCACCCGCTGCGTGCACCGACCGGAGAAGATCGCCCCCAAACGCCTGACCGAGATGTACTGGTGGCTGAACGAGCAGGTCTTTTCGTGGCGGAGCATTTTTCATCGGGTAATCGGCAACCGGCGTCTGTGGCGCAACCCGCGGATGCTGGCCTTTTCACTGGTCGTGAACCTGCATTACCGGCGGTATGTCCGCAAAAGGGTTCCGCCGAACATTTTCTAGGAAAGGTGGCTGTCGTGGACATTTTATTGGTCAGACCAGGCATGGGCCCCATCATCGAGGACTACAATATCGATGACGGCCGGATGGAGCCGCTCGCCCTGGCGGTATTGGCGGGATTGACGCCGCCGCAGCACAAAGTCCAACTGCTGGACGACCGCATGGAGGACGTCTCGGGCCAGGAAACGGCTGATTTGGTGGCGATCTCCGCGGACACTTTCACCGCCCGGCGGGCCTATCAGATTGCCGACATGTTCCGGGCCCGCGGCGTGCCTGTTTGTCTCGGCGGGGTGCACATTTCCCTGTTGCCTGACGAAGCGGAGGCCCACGCCGACGCGCTGCTGATTGGCGATGCGGAACAGGTGTGGGAAGCCCTGCTGGACGACCTGGAGAACGGCCGCCTGCAGCCCCGTTACCAGGGAAAATTCTCCACGCCCCAGTGCGGCACTTTCCCCGTGCGCTCCCTTCTCGCCAACCGGGGCTACCTGCCCATTTCCCAGATCCAGTACAGCCGCGGCTGCCCGTTCAACTGCGCCCACTGTTCGGTTTCCAGGGTGTTTGGCCACGCCCACAACTTCCGGCCGGTGGAGGAAGTCGTTGAAGAAATCAAGCGCTTCAATTTGAAATTTCTCCTGTTTGTCGACGACAACATCAACGCCAATGCCGACCGCGACAAGGAGCTGTTCCGGGCCTTGATTCCCCTGAAAATATCATGGTGCAGCCAGGCGAGCATCGACATGATCGAGGACTCGGAACTGATGGACCTGATGCGGCGCAGTGGTTGCATCGGCCAGTTGATCGGGTTCGAGTCCATGGACGAAGACTCCCTGCGCTGGATGAACAAACGACCCAACCTGAAGGGCTTTGCCCACTACAAGAACGTGGTGGAGGTCATGCGCAAGTACGGCTTCCAGACCTGGGCGTCGTTCATTGTCGGCGGAGATCAGGACACGCCCGAAACCGTGCGCCGGACCGTGGACTTTGCCATCCAGAGCAAGTTCACTCTGGCCTTTTTCCACCTGTTTTCGCCCTACCCCGGCACGGCCATCTTCGACCAATTCGAACGCGAGGGGCGCCTTCTGTTTGGCGGCAAGTGGTGGCTGCATCCGGACTACAAGTACAACGTCGCGGCGTTCACGCCCAAAAACATGACGCCGGAGGAATTGAGCGAAGTCGTCGTGGAGGCCAACCGCCGGTTCTACAGCATGAATTCCATCGGGCAGCGGTTGCTGGACCGCCAGACGAACCTGAAATCTTTCATCAGCGCGGCTTTTTACCTGCGCTTCAACTGGATATTGAGGACCACCAGTGTCTGAACCGAAGATCCTGTTCACCTCTCCATGGGGCCCCTACCCCAAAAGGGCCGTCGAAGACGACCCGGTGGACTTCTTTTATTACCGCAATACCCTGAAGCAGGGGCTGTTCCAGCTGCGCATTTTCCAGAGTTGGCACCCTCTGCACTTCATGGCCCAGAATCTGCCGGTCAGTTCCACGGTCCTGGAAA
>DAOVTU010000303.1 GCA_030632925.1 Candidatus Krumholzibacteriia bacterium
ACGTGTGCGCAACTTCATCACCCTGCTGTTTTTCTCCCACGGCACGCCGATGCTGCTGGCCGGCGACGAATGGGGGCAGTCCCGCGCGGGCAACAACAACCCGTGGTGCCTGGACAACGAACGCAATTGGCTCGACTGGGATCTGATGCAAGAAAATGCCGACCTGTTGCGGTTCGTGCGCCTGACCGCGCAGCTGGCCAACCATCTGCCCATCCTGGCAGAGGACCGTTTCTGGCACGCCACCAATCCGGACCAGGAAGGCGACATCACCTGGCACGGCACTCGCGCTGGCCGGCCCGACTGGACGCCAACTTCTCGCCACTTGGCCTATGAGTTGATTCCGTCCTCTGGTACCGAGCGAATTCTGGTGCTGATGAATGCCGAAACCTCAAAACAGAACTTTGTGCCGGCGGCGCCCCCGGAAGGCACACAGTGGCATACGGTTATCGATACGGGGGCCACAGCACCCGACGATGTCCAACCCGAGTCCTCGCTCCCGCACCCGGTTGGCACTCCTTTGACGGTGCCTTCCCACACGGTCGTGGTCCTCTTTTCGCGGCCTGTAAAAGCTTGAAATCTGTATGACATAGGGCACGATACGGGTTTCTTTAGGTAAAAAACTAGCGCAAACCTAAATTTTCCCAACAATTGATACGATGTTTTTGATAGAGTACCGCTCGTTACAGACCCGGGGAGGCTTTCACGGATCTATCTTCATGACTAGCACCGTGCTTTACAACTTGCGCTACATCTCGCCTGATTCGCCCAGCCTCTCCGATGTCTGTAAAAAAGCCGCTCCCTTCGCCCGGGGCGGCTTTTTTTATTTCTACCGATCTTTCAAACCAAAAAATGATCAATACCGGCGGGTCCACTTCAACTCCAGGCCCGAATCTTCTTCGCCCTGCCCGTAGGTCGTCACGACCTTGAAAATTCGGGTCAACGTGTATTCCATGGTCAGGAAATAGGTACCGCTTTTTTCCAGGCTGACGTTGTATTTCAACATCAATTTCGGATTGATGAACTTGCCCACCATCAAGGTGCTGTCACCCTCGGAACCCGACCCCACCTCGACCATATCCACGCCCAGAGAATTGGAGACAGTGTTTTGCAGGCCAGCCGTTCCAAAAGCCATGGCCAGGCCAGCCAGGTTTTGCCGCAATTCTTCACCGGCGCTGCTCCCATCATTGACCCCACCGCGTTGGTCATTGTCCAGATCACTCAAGGGACGGCCGAAGAGCAATACGGCCATGATGTCCTGTTCCTGATAGTCCGGTTCCGAGGTCAATTCGATCACGGGGTCACTGGCCGAACCGGTCACCAGGATCCGGATCAATGTGCCGCTGACATTGGTCTCGAGCATCATATCCAGGACCGGGTCAGCCGGCACCGCACCGACAAAACGGACTTCGCCTCGCTCCACCTTGAAGACGCGGTTCATGAACTGCAGGGTGCCATGGACCGTATGCACCAGACCATGGATCTGCGGCTGAGGACGGTCATCCTCATCAAAGGCCCGGCCCACCTTGAGGTCGCCGGCCAGTTCTATGTCCAGGCCGTAGCCATGAATCCGCAGGTTGCCCGGCAGCAGAATCTGCAGGTCCATCTCCGGCAGAAAGCCAGGCCCGCCGGCAGCCATTTCGGGTCCCCGCAACTCCGGTTGCACGAACACCTGGAGCGAATCGGGTGTCTCGGCCAGCGAGTCGGCCAAGGCCCACAACAGCGGTTCGCCCTCCGAGGGCAGCAAACTGCGCGGCAATTCCGGCAGGCGGAAAAAGCCTGACTTGATAGTGATGCGTCCCCCGAGCACCGGGTCCCCCAAACTCCCGGTGATCGTCAGATCCAGATCCGTATCCAAGCGAGATCGGTTCGGCAACCGCACGGCCAGTTCCGGCGCCTTGATAAAGCCTTCCACACTGCCCGACAAACCAGAGCTGTCACTTGGTGCTTCATCCAGCGGCACACTCACATCCAGGGCCACTGACAGCCCGCCTTCGACAGACACTTCGGGCGGCAAGACGCGATTGACGCGGGTCAACCCCAGAGACTGTTCCGGCACCACCAGTCGTGCCGGTTGACCAGGTGTGTGGCGCCACTCTCCCGTCTCGGGATCCAGCAGTCCGGGCACCAGGACACGGCCCCGCAAAAGTGTGGAGTCGGCCGTCACCAGAGCCATCTCGGCCGTCACACCGGCGGAATCACCAGCTGCCAGGGCAAGATCGATATCCAGGCCGATACTCGGCTCGTCGCGGTGCGGAATCAGCCGCGCCTCAAGGCTTCCCAGCAAGGTCGGTTCGGTGCGGGTGCCGCCCAGTTCGACTTTGGCATCGAGCGAAACATCCCTGCCACCATCATCAGACCAGAACTCGATCGGCGCCAAAACCGTCAACAGTTCCTCGGGCAGGTAAAGTGCGACCTGACTGGCAAGGTCCAGGCTCTGCCCATCTGCCTGGCCCCCGATATTGATTTCGCCGGGTTCTCCGCTGAATACCAGCGGCGACAATTTGACGTCCCACGCCCCCGGCCCCAGTTCCAGCACCGCGGCTTGCTGCAAGCGCACGTCCTGCCCCATTCCCACGACAACCAGGCTGTCCAACTGCACCTTTTTGTGCAGGGCCAGCCCCAGGGAATCCACCCAGGCCTGCCCACCGAGGGCCAAACGGTCCGCGCCGCGCCAGGCGTCGAAGGTGAATTGGCCACTCAGCATGTTTTCCTCATCACGGTCCACATGCAAACGGGTGTGCAACGAATCCAGACCCGCATCGGCAGTCGCCAGGCCCAAAGGCAGGGACAGAACCAGCTCACCACCGTCGCCGCCGCCGTCAACCTGCAGATTCAACTCGGGCACCGTAATCCGGGGCGTAGCCAGCCCTCCGTGCAAGTCTGCCATCAGAGTCGGTTGCTGCAGAGTGCCGCCCAGCTTTGCATCCAGATCGAACAAGGCCTCGGTCCCGGCCGTTGCCTCGGGCAGGAACATCACCGCCAGTTGCGTATCGGTGACAGCGGCGTACAGGTTCAGGTCCACCGCTCCCTTGTGCAAAGCACCACCGGCACGAACCACGGCGCCCAGAAGAGCAAAATCCAAGGTGTCCAGTTCAGCCGAAACCGCGCTCAAACCCGTGGTGGCAATTTCATCGAGATCGGAATCCAGTTGCCCTTTCAACAGCCCGCTGTCCAGCCAGGAGGTAGGCTCCAGATCCAGGGCCAGGCTGATGTTCAGGCGCGGCGCGACATATTCGCCGTCCAACGCCAAACTGCCCACGATCTGACCAAAACTTTCATGAGGGAATTCATCCGGCAGCAAGGCCTTCAGCTCCAGAGCACCCGGCAGCACAAAATCACTTTTGAAGTGGCCCTGATATCCTGCGCCAACCCGTGAAACGTGCGCCGAGTTCGTCAGGCGCACCGGCCCGGTGGACTGCCACCAGTTGTGTGAAGAGTCGGCGTGTGCATCGCCCATGCCGTCGAAGTGCACTGACAAGCTGTCCATGACCGCCGCGATCACTTCACCCTCGGCGGTGCTGTCGAGGGCGGCCTCCAGGGTCAGGCCAAGGCCCAGATGTTGCAGTGAAACGGTCCAGGGTTGCCGGGTCAGGGTATCAAAAGCGGTGGTCGAAAAATCCATCTCCAGATGTTCAATAACGGCCCGGGCCTGATGCCCATGGCGAGCCTCCAGGGCACCGGTGATCACCAGGTCATTGAGCGACATATCAGGCGTCAGGATCGCGGCGGCCAACTCCAGGCGCCAATGCGCAAGGCCAACCGAAGGCAGTCCCGGGATGGCACCGGGACGGGGGAAAGAGGCTGGCCCGGTGCTGTCGACATCAGCCACCACCGCCTGGGAATCGGGCTCCGAATCGACCAGCGAGGTCAGGAGTTGCTCGATGGCCGGGCCATCCAGCTGCGTGGCTGCCACGAACAGGGAGTCCACCACAACGTCCCGGTGCCGCAGGGCTTCCAGATCCACGCGCAGATCCAGGCGAGCCAGATGGACCAGAGTGTCGGGTGGTGAATCGCCATCGGGCAAAACTACATGGGTCCAAACCACATCAGTCAGCTGCAGATGTCCCAATTCGGGCCAGGCCGCGGCTTCCATGGCCACGGTGCCGGGAATGTAACGCGCCGCCACATCCAGACCGACGTCCAACAGCTTTTCGCGCAAGCCGTCGCTGGCGGACAACCCTGCCACGAGCAACGCCACCAGAACGAACAGCCACATGATGCTGGCCAGCACACCGCGCACCACCAGGCGCGCAAACTTTGACCAGCGCGAGCGCGGTGCGGGATCGGCTGCTGCCGTTTTTTTGCGCCACCATCTCACCATGGGTAACCGATCCCGAAATGCCACAATTCCTTGGGCTGGCCAGGTACCAGATCAGACACGTTCACGGCGTAGCCTATCCTGAGTGGTCCCAGGGGCGAACGCAAGCCGACGGTTGCACCAACGGCCACCGGGTAGTCGTCGAACCCGAACAGTTCCCGCGAGCCCCAGATGTTGCCCGAATCCAGAAAGAGCCCGCCTTCAAGAATCCAGATCAGCGGGAAGCGGACCTCGCCACTGGCCAGAATCACAACTTCACCACCACGGGAATTGTTCTCTAAATCGCGGGGACCCAAACCATGCCGTTCATACCCGCGGTGGGAGTTGTAGCCACCGGCGTAGAAACGCCGGTTGGCCAGGACATCAGTGTCGGTCTTCAGCGGCACCGCCCATCCGAGTCGGCTGCGGGCAGTAAAGGTCATCCCCAGCGGCAGATCAAAATATTTTGCACCGTCGACCTGGGCCGACGCATAAGGCACCTCGGAGAAAACCCAGGGTTCGGCGAAAGTCATCGACAATTTCAAAAAACCGCCACCGGTTGGAAAAATC
>DAOVTU010000296.1 GCA_030632925.1 Candidatus Krumholzibacteriia bacterium
ACGATGATGGTGACGATGATGGTGACGATGACGGCGATGATGATGACGATGCGGACAAGGGCCTCAACGGCCGTCCGACGTTGGCCCTGTCGCCCAACCCGTTCAATCCCATGACGACCATCGCCTTCAACCTGCCGGCTTCCCAGCGCGTGCGCGTCGAGGTTTATGACCTGACCGGACGCCGGATCGCCGTGGTTGCTGACGACGTCTTTGGCGCCGGTGAGAACCGCCTGACCTGGCGGGGCACCGACAACAGTGGCCGCAGCATGGCCAGTGGCGTGTACTTCGTGCGCGTGACCGGCCCTGGCGTGGAATTGAAGCAACGGGCGATGTTGCTGAAATAGCGCCTGATGGCGATTAGAAAAAACAGGGCGGGGATCTCAACATCTCGTGTTGATTTCCCCGCCTTTTCGTTCCATTCTAGGCTGATATGGATATTTCAAGATACTTCAAGCGCTTCTGGCTGTTTCTGATTCGCCTCCAGCGCGAAATCGGGTACGACGACTGCATGGGAATGGCAGCCCAGATTGCCTATTACACCATGTTGGGCCTGTTTCCGTTCCTGATCTTTGTGCTCGGCCTGTTGAGCACCTTCCCCCTCGGTGAATCACTGCAACCGGTCCTGATGGAGGAATTGGGCTCCCAGATGCCCATCGAAGCGGCCCAGTATGTGACCGATATCACGCTGAACATGCTGCCCAATACCAACCAGGGTGTGCTGGGCTTGGGTTTGCTGGCCTCTTTATGGGGTGCGTCCATGGCGGTCGGGGCCCTGATCACGACCATCAACCGGGCCTACAACATCCGGCCGCGGCGTAATTTGGTGGTGCAGAAACTGTACGCCATCGCGCTGACGCTGATCCTGTCGGGCCTGTGGCTGATGTCCATGACGATCATTCTGGTGGGGCCAGATTTCACCCAGCGCATATTCGAGTTCTTCAGCATCGCCAGCGAAACAAACACCTTCTGGACCAGCATTCGGCTGCCCATGGCCTTCCTGCTGAACGTTCTGGCCCTGTCGATCCTGTACTATATTGCGCCCGAGGCGAAGCAGAAGTTCCGCTGGATCATGCCCGGCGCCCTGACGTCGACGATTTTATGGATGCTGGCCTCGTCGGCTTTTCGTATCTTTTTGCGCAACTTCGGTGCCTACAATAAGACCTACGGTTCCTTGGCGGCCGTGGTCATTCTCTTGGTGTGGCTGTGGATGTCGGGCTTTATTTTCCTGCTCGGTGCCGAAATCAACTCGCTGATGAAACGCCAAAAACACGAAAACGATCATGCGCCTGCCCGTCGCCTAACCTAGGAGCCGCACATGTCCAATACGATGACCACAGTCTGGGATGGCGGTTTGCGCTTTGTCCACACCTCGGCCACTGGCCACGAACTGACCACTGACGTGCCGGTCGATGGCGGTGGCACCGACACTGCGCCCACACCCATGGAACTGGTTCTGCTGGGCTTGATCGGCTGCACCGGAGTCGACGTGACGGCGATTTTGGTCAAGATGAAGGAGCCGCTGGAAGCCCTCGAGGTGAGCGCGGATTTCCAGCGGGCCGAGAAGCATCCGCGGGTGTACACCACGATTCACCTGCGCTACAAATTCCGCGGCGCGCTGGATGTGAAAAAGGTCGAGCGGGCTATCGGGCTTTCTGAGAACAAATACTGCTCGGTTTCAGCCATGGTGGGCCAGACAGCCAAAATCACCCACGAATACACGATTGAGGGCTAATTTAGTCCTGTAATACATGGCGAAACGACCTCAAAACCGCCCCTGGGGCGCCTCCTGTTGATATTTAAAGCGAATTTTGGTATGCTCATTCTTCGGGTGTTACCCCTGTATGGCACCGTTCGCCACATCATTATCAGCCAGGAGAATTCCATGCTCCGACGCCTATTATTGTCCGCCAGCCTGTGCCTGCTGGCTGCCGTCGCTCTGCCTGGTGGGACCGCCGCCGTGGAAATCGATGAAGAACTTCGCGCCCAGTTCGCCACCAAGGCCAGCGATGAAAAAATTTCCGTCCTGATGATATTCGACAAACCCAACCAGGTGGATCCGCGGGATCTGGCGGATCTGGAAAAGGCCGATCCCAAAAAACGGCGCAATTCTGTTATTGCGGCCCTGAAAAAAAAGGCCAACCGATCGCGGGCCAATGCAGCAGCTATCTTGGAGGATCCGCGTCGGCGGCCCGAGGTGGACAACGTGCGCTACCTCTATATGGCCAACGCCATCGCTTTTGACGCCTCCTGGAATGTGGTCACCGCACTGGGCTTGCTGCCCGACGGCGCCACCCTGTTTTTTGACAAGACCTACGACCTGACGGCCGACACCGAACGCGGCACAGTGATTTCCGGGGCCAACAAGGGCACCGCGGCCATCGATACGGTCTGGAGCACCAAATACATCAACGCCGACCGCGTGTGGAACGAATTGGGTTACACCGGCAGCGGCATCGTGGTGGGCCACATCGATACGGGGGTGTGGTTGGCTCATCCGGATCTGGCCGGACAGTTGTGGATCAATCCCGGTGAGATTGCCGGGAACGGCATCGATGACGACAACAACGGTTTCATTGATGATGTGAACGGTTGGGATTTTGGTGTCAACGACAACAACCCCAACGACGACAGCCCGGGTGGCGGACACGGTACTCACACCGCCGGAACCGTCGCCGGTGACGGCACCAACGGCACCTTGACGGGCACCGCGCCCGGATCCGAAATCATGGCCTTGAAAGTCTGGCAGGCCGACGGCAGCGGCGGTTCGCTGGGCATGATCTGGGCCGCGCAGCAGTATGCCGTGGAAAATGGCGCCCGCATCATCACCATGTCGTTGGGCATTCCCGGACCCATCCCGGTTTCGTTTCTGCGGGCCGAGCGTTACAACGATAACAATATTCGCGACGCCGGTGTGACCTTCTTCAACTCCGCCGGCAACGACCACTTCAGTTACAATCCGCCCGACGAACTGGGCCTCAGTGCCCGTGTGCCGGCGCCGTGGAACGAACTGGCCGTGCCCCACAGCAGCACCGGTGGCGTGATCTCCGTGGGCGGCACCGGCTACAAGAACGACACCCTTTACGCCAACAGTTCGCGCGGTCCGGCCAAGTGGGACAACGTCGACCCGTGGAACGACTGGGCCTACAATCCTGGCCCTGGCCTGATCAAGCCGGATATCGGCGCGCCTGGCGTGGGCGTCAACTCGACGACCATCGGCGGCGGCTACAGTGGCGATACGTGGAGCGGAACTTCAATGTCCTGTCCGCACGCCGCGGGTGTGGCGGCGCTCATGCTCGAGAAAAATCCCTCCCTTTCCCCGGCCGGCATCGATTCGTTGATGGAACTGAATGCTGTGGATCTGGGCATCGTGGGCAAGGATGTCAGCTTCGGCTCCGGTCGTTTGGACGCCTTTGTTGTCGTGGGTGCCGTGCCTGCTGACCTGAATCCGGACCTGGCCTGGATGTCGGTTGTGCCCGACCCCACTGGTGACGGCGTGCTGGATTCCGGCATGGTCAGTGAAATTGCCATTGAACTGAAAAACGCCAGCCCCGTGGTCAACGCAACGGGCGTCACCGCCAGCCTGGCCATCGTGGCCAATGCCTACGTGACGGTGGCCGATGGCGCCGGCAGCTATGTGGACCTGAGCGCCGGTGGCGGTTCGGCGGCCAATCTGGCCAACCCGTTCAGCGTGAACGTATCGGCGGCAGCTCCCGAAGGCTTCGAGTTCACCATGTTGGTGACCGTGACGGCCAGCGGTGGCTATCAGCTGACCTACGACATTCCCTGGTACGTGGGCCTGCCCGACTGGCGCACCCACGATCAGGGCGGCATGTATGTGTCGGTCACTGATCAGGGCATCATCGGCTACATGAGCCAGGACCAGACCTTCGGCGCAGGCATGGGCTACCAGGATGGCGGCAGTGGGCTGTTCCTGGGTTCGTTCTGGGCCGGCACCGATGTCACCTACATCTGCAACCGCGACTACGGTGGCCTGGGCACGGAAATTTACGAATGGGAAGTTTCGGACGCCAACCCCAACGGCCGTGTGCGCGATCTGGGCGATACCGGTTCGGATGAAACCTACCGCGCGGTGTTCACCGACAGTGGTCACGCCAGTCCGAAACCGTTGGTGGTTGAGCAGACCACTATGGCTTTCGGCCTGCCGCAGAACAACCAGTTCGTGATCCTCGAATACCGGGTGACCAATGAGGGTGCGGTGGCCTTGCCGGCGCTGTACAACGGTTTGTATTGCGACTTCGACATCGGGGACTCGAGCACGAACCTCGGCGGCACCGATGCGGCGCGCAATCTGTCGTACCTGTATGCCAGCGGCGGCACCTACATGGGCATCGCCTTGTTGGGCGCGCCCGGTTCGGCGGTAAACCTGACCATGGTCAACAATCCGACCTACGTGTATCCGAACAGCGCCATCGACGACGGCACCAAGATGAAGCACCTGCGGGGCCTGATTTCGGCACCGATCGGAGCCACGCCGGACGATTGGTCGGCCCTGACTTCTTCGGTGTTGAACCTGGACGCCAACGGCGGTATGGGCACCGTTGCCTATGCGTTGGTCATCGGCGAAAGCCTGCTGGAGATCCAAAACGCGGTTGATGCGGCCAATTCGGCCTACAACCCGTTCGCTCCGGTGACGCCCGAGACGCCCATCAAACTGGTGCGCCTGCAGCAAAATACGCCCAACCCGTTCAACCCGCAGACCGAGATCAAATTCACCGTGCCGCGCGACGGGCATGTGGATCTGGCGGTGTACGATTTGAGCGGCAAACGCATCCGCACCCTGGTCAGCGGAACGGTGCCCGAGGGCGAACGCTCGGTGACCTGGGACGGCCGCAACGAGGCGGGTCAGATGGTGCCCAGCGGCATGTATTTCTACAAGTACATGACCGCCGGTGAAACCACTTCCCGCAAGATGAC
>DAOVTU010000421.1 GCA_030632925.1 Candidatus Krumholzibacteriia bacterium
CCGGGTTGCCGGACGTGGGCGCAACCGTGGCCCTGGACAAGGAAGAGAGCCACCACCTGTTCACGGTGTTGCGTGGCGGGCGCGAGACAGTCCTGAACCTGGTTGATGGCCAGGGCCACCGCCTGACCGCTCAGGCCGACGGCAAAAAAGGCAAGCAAGCCCTGGTGCGCATCGAGACCGTGGTGGCGGATGAATTGGAAAACCGCGCTCCGCAATTGGTGCTGGCCTGTGCGGTGGTCAAGGGCAAGCGCTTCGAGTGGGCCATCGAGAAGGCTGTCGAGTTGGGGGCGCACCGGATCATTCCCCTGCGCTGCGAGCACGGCGTGATCGACCCGCGCGAGGGCAAGCAGAGCCGTTGGGTGACGCTGATGAAGTCGGCTCTCAAACAGTGCGGCCGCAGTTGGCTGCCTGCCCTGGAAACTCCCCGAACCGTGGCTGAAGCCCTTGGCCAGATGGCCGGCGGGCTGAATATATTTGGTGCCGCACCGTGGGAATCACCGACCGGTGAAGTGCAACCCTGGACCGTATTGCTGAACGAGAAGCCCGTGGAACTGCCCGATGCCCTGGGTTTCTTTGTAGGCCCCGAGGGCGGATGGTCGCCCGCCGAACTGGACCTGTTGAGCGCCGCGGCCCGGCCGGTGTCCGTGGGACCGCACGTTCTGCGAGCCGAAACAGCCGCAGCGGCGGGGCTGACGGCATTGCAAACCATCCGGCAATCGTGGCTGGACGAGTCCTGATCCTCTTGACAGACTCTTGACAGACTCTTGACAGACCAGCCCGCCCGGTCTTTCATGACACAAATACGAAACTACGCCCACTGAACGTTGCACGCCAACAAAGGAAATGCCTCATGGCCCAGAGTGAAATCGCCGCCAAATTGAAGTCGGAAATTATCCTTGCTATGAAGGCCAAGGACAAACCCCGCCTCGGTGTTTTGCGCATGATGCAGGCGGCGGTCAAGCAGGTGGAAATCGACACGCGCAAAGAACTCGAAGACGCCGACGTGATTAAGGTGTTGACGTCCTATGGCCGCAAGGTCAAGGACCAGATCAAGAGCTACGGTGATGGGGGGCGCGAAGAATTGAAGGCCGCCGCCGTAACCGAACTGGCCATCGTGGGTGAATTCCTGCCGGCCGAGATGAGCGACGAGGAACTTGAAACGATCGTGCGCGCCGCGGTGGCCGAAGTTGGCGCCGCCGGACCGCAGGACATGGGCAAGGTCATGAAGGCCGTCATGCCCAAGACCGCCGGTCGGGCCGATGGAGGGCGCATCAGTGCCCTGGTCAAAAAGGTGTTGGTGGGTTAGTCATGGATTTTCCGTTGATCATAGCTCTGGTGGTGATCGTCTTTTTTGGCATCCTCGGTTTCAAGGATGGCGTGATCAAACGCATCTTCGAAATTGGTGGGGTATTTGTCTCGCTGATTTTGACGGCGCGTTTTGCCACCGCTGTCGAACCCTGGGTGGCGGACAAAACCGGCCTCAGTGAAGGCACCGCATTGCTGGTGACCTGGGCGGCCCTCTTTTTTGCCGGCCTGTTGCTGAGTCGCCTGTTGGCCAGCATGGCCAGTAAGTTGGTGCGCCTGACGGTGCTCGGTTGGCTGGATCGCTGGGGTGGTGCGCTGGTCGGCATGGCGCTGGGGACGTTGGTGGCCAGCGTGATCCTGGTGGCCGCCAGTTCGGTGCCCGGTGGCGTGAAGATCCAGTCCGCCTATGACCAATCGGCTCTGGGTCGCTTCATCTTCTATTCCGCGCCGAGCGTTTACGAACAGGTGCGCAAACTGGCCGGCAGTGATGTGGATGCCATCTGGGACCGCTCGCTGGACCAGGCCCGGGAAGAGGCCGACAAAGGCAAAGATCTGGTGAAGGAGAAGGCTGAAGAAGCCTTGGGCAAATGATTTCCCTGTTGCACAGGACCGATACTGCTTTGCACGCCGACCGGGTTGTTCTCGGTCGGCGTTCGGCGTCCCTGCTGGAGTGGGAGGCGATCACCGGTCAGGTGGCCAGTCATTGCCGCAACGCCTTGGCGGGCGAGTCCATCCGCACCCGCCGGCCCTTTGCGACCCTGGCTTCGATCCAGCTGTATCGGGAACTGACCGACGAACTGCGCAGCCTGGGCGATATCGGCCAGTGGCCACCGCTGATCGAGGTCAGTGAGATGGTCTCACTGCTGCACCAGACCGCGCCGGTGCGCCTGGACGGCTCCGACCTGGTCCACATCGCTTCGGTGGCGACGGAACTGGACCGCCTGCGCCAGCACTTCCTGGCCGAACGCCAACGCTACCCGCAGTGGGGCGAGGCCGCCGTCCAGATGAGCACCTTCGACGCCCTGACCGGGGCCATCAAGCGGGCCCTGGATCCGGATGGCCACATTGTCGATTCGGCCAGCGCGCTGTTGGCCAAGCTGCGGCGTTCGGTGGCCGGCCAGGAGCAGGCCGTGCGCCAACAGGTGAACCAGGCCATGAGCCGGGCCCGCCGCGAAGGCTGGACCACCGCCGATGAAGTCACCCTGCGCGGCGAACGTTTTTGCCTGCCCATGCGCTCGGGTGAGGTGCGCCGTGTGGACGGCATCGTGCACGAACGCTCGGCCACTGGCGCGACACTGTTCGTAGAGCCGGCGGGCGTGGTGCGGTTGGCCAACGAACTGGCCAGCACGCGCTTTGAGATTGCCGCCGAAGAGGCCCGCATCCTGTTCGAGTTGAACCGCGCCGTGGAAAAAGCTTCCGGCGCCCTGGACGAAGCGGCCCAGGTCATGGTCCTGTTGGACACCGTGCGTGCGCCCATGCTGTGGAGCAAGCAGATCCAGGGGCAGCGGCCGGTGCTCAGCGAAGTGGGCGAAATCCGCGTGTGCGGTGGCCGCCATCCGCTGCTGTTGACGGCTCTGGGCGAGGGCGATCCGGGCCAGGGACGCGCCCAGGTGGTGCCGCTGGATCTGGAGTTGCCCGCCGCAGCGAGGGTGCTGGTCATCAGTGGTCCCAACGCCGGTGGCAAATCGGTTGCTCTCAAATCGGTGGCCGTTTTTTGCCTGCTGGCCCAGTGTGGTTGGGACATCCCGGCCCGCGAAGATACGGTACTGCCCTTGACGACCCGCCTGTTGGCCGACCTCGGCGACGACCAGTCCATCGCCGAATCCTTGAGCAGCTTTTCGGCCCACCTGCGGCATCTGGGCGAATTCATGGGCGAGGCCGATACCGGCACCCTCGTGGTGTGCGATGAAATTGGCAGCGGCACTGATCCTCAGGAAGGTACGGCCCTGGCTTTTGCGGTGCTTGAGCAGTTGGCCGACAGTGGTGCGCGGGTATTGGCTTCGACCCACTTCGGGTTGCTGAAGGCCGCGGTGCACGACCATCCCCACATGGTCAATGCGGCCATGGATTATGACGAACGCGACCTGCGCCCGCTGTTCACCTTCAGGGTGGGCGACCCCGGCACCAGCCACGCTTTCGACATTGCTGCTCGGATGGGTTTCCCGGATGACCTGCTGGACCGTGCTCGTGAAATGGCTGGCGAAGAACGGGTGCAGGTGGAGCGGTTGTTGACCGACCTGGACCAGCGGGCCCGCGAACTGGCCACCGCCGAAGAACAAGTGCGCAACGAAGCAGCGCTGGCAGCCAGCCGAAATGTGGAGCTGGAAAAACGGCTGAAAGGGCTCAAGAAAGAAACTCGCGAGATGATGAAGAAGGCACGGCGCGAGGCTGAGGACCTGGTGCGCCAGGGACGGCGCGCCATCGAAAACGCGGTGCGCGATATCAAGGCCGCCGAGGGCGACAAGGTGGTCGTCAAGACCGCCCGGCAGCGCCTGGACCGCCTGGGCGACCGCCTGCGCGAAGATCAGGGTGAAACGCCGGCACCCAGAAAGGTGGAAGTGGGGCAGCGCGTGCGCATCCCTCCTTTGGGCCTGATGGGCAATGTGGTCGAGGTGCGGGGCACG
>DAOVTU010000226.1 GCA_030632925.1 Candidatus Krumholzibacteriia bacterium
GCCCTCTTTCTGGGCCGAACGCCTCATCTCTGAAATCTTACGATAGAGAATACCAAACAGCCAGGTGCGGACGTGAGATCTTCCCTCAAAATCCTCGATTTTCTCGAGAAAGGTCAAAAAGACGTTCTGGGTGGTGTCTTCGGCGTTCTGGGCATTGAGACCCGCACCCCTTGCTGCGCGCAAAATCTGGGGCATATAGAGGTGCACCAGATGGCGCAGGGTATCCGGATTGCGGCTCTTGAGTTGGGCCAGAAAATCCGGCCCGGCAAATGAGTCGTGATCGAAAGCCAAAAGCATTATGGAAAAATTCTCCAAAAATTCTGTAACAGGATTGGGCCGGCGCGCACTCACTACCGTGACCAAGACAACCGTGATCAAGAGAATGGCAGCGGCCAACGAATCAGCCCAGAGCGATTGGGCTCCACACAGTTTAAGGGAGATCTGCAATGTTTGCCAAAAGAATCAAACATGGAATCGTCGGCGGGTTGGTCGGCGGCGTGGTTTTCGGCATGATGATGGCCATGATGGGCATGTTGCCAATGATCGGTAAAATGGTCGGTGTGCCCAACGCCGTGGTCGGCTTTCTGGTGCACATGGGCATCAGTGCGGGTATCGGCGCCAGCTTTGGCGTCCTGGCCGGACCGATCGTGACCGGACGCACCAGTGGCCTGATTTCAGGTGCCATCTACGGCATGATCTGGTGGGTCCTGGGCCCGCTGACCCTGATGCCGCTGATGATGGGCATGGGCCTGGGCGTGAACTGGAACCTGGGTGCGGCTCAGGCAATGCTGCCGAGCCTGATGGGCCACGTGATTTTTGGCCTGTTGCTGGGCTTTGTCTACAGCCGCGGTGAGAACTGCGCGCTGCTGAAGAACGAGACCGAGGTCAAAGAGAGATCCCCCCTCAAGGCAGTCTAGTCGCCTGTCGTGTTGACCTCGTAAATCGGCCGATCATGGCCTTCCGCCAAGTCAGGGGCGCGGGAGACATGGCCGGTCGATTTTTTTTTGGTGCTGGCTTGCCATCTTGTCCTCAATCTGGCTATTCTGTCTCCATGCTCGATTTTCCAAGTACTTCTCAACAAGTGCTTTTCAACAAGTGCCTTTCAAGGAGTTCACGATGACCAAGAGTCGTCTGGTTGCGATCGTCGCCTTGTCCCTGTTTTGCCTGCCTATTCTGAATGCCGCCGTCCTGGCTGAAGCGGCACCTGTTCTGTCCCATAAGGCTCATTTGAAATTCGACACGGAGACCAATCACGTGGTGGTCGAAGATGTGGTGCTGCTGCCGGCTGGCCTGGAGGAACTTCGCCTTGGGGTGGGATTCGAGCTGACCAAGATCACCTCACTGGACAACGCCAAGGTGGACATCGCCAGCGCCGTGGAGCAGGCCGAAGACGAGGACGGGCCTTACCAGCGAATTATCATTCAACGGATCGGCATGCGCAACGGTGGTCTGGTGCGCTTGAACTACGAAGGCACCTTCCTGGAGTCGGTCAAGGATGTCGTTTTTTCCCGCGAGAACGTGGGCGGCGAAATCACCGCCACTATCAGCGACGAGGGCATCTATCTTTCCTCGTCCGCCGAGTGGCTGGTTTGGGCCGAAGGCACCATGGCTGTTTTTGAAATGGCTTTCGATACTCCAGTTGGATTCGAAACCGTGACCCAGGGCGAACGCACTTTGCATCAGGAAACCGAGAACGGCCTGCATACCCGCTGGACGACGACCCATCCCAGCGATGGTCTGAATTTCATTGCCAACCGCTACTTTGTGCATGAAGAGCCCGTGCGTGACGGTCTTGTCAGCCAGACGTTCTTCCTGGAAGACGACGCGCGTCTGCGGGCGACTTACATGGAGCGCACCAAGGCTTACATCACCATGTACGAAGAGATGATCGGGCCCTATCCGTACACCAAATTTGCCACCGTGGAGAACTGGTTTCCCACGGGCTATGGCATGCCCAGTTATACGCTGCTCGGCGGCCAGGTGCTGCGCCTGCCGTTTATTCCCTACACCAGCTTTGGTCACGAAATCGCCCACAACTGGTGGGGCAATTCGGTCTTCGTGGATATCAGTGAGGGCAACTGGTGCGAAGGCCTGACCGTCTATTGCGCCGACTACCATTATAAATCGCTGGAAAGCGAAGACGCCGCCCGCGAGTACCGCCGCAATACGTTGAAGCATTACGCGGCCTACGTGAAGGATCCAGTCAACGATTTCCCCCTGAACGAATTCCGCAGCCGGCACAGCGGGGCCACCCGGGCGGTGGGCTACGGCAAGAGCATGATGGTCTTTCATATGGCGGCGCGCATGATCGGGCGGGACAACTTTCTCAACAGCCTGCGGGTGGTGGCGGCGGATCATCAGTACACCGAGGCTTCGTGGAGCGATTTTATCGACACCTTTGCCGACGCCGGTGAACGCGATCTGGGTGTTTTTGAGGAGCAGTGGCTGAAGCGCACGGGCGCGCCGGTGCTGAGTCTGGGCGAGGTCGAGTTCAAGGGCGACAAGGTGAAGCTGGAGATCAGGCAGGAAAGCCCGACCTACGACCTGGATGTGCCGGTGGTGCTGGTGACAGCCAAGGGCCGCGAAGAACACATCGTGCGGCTGGAGGGTGAGTCCGGCAAATTCACGCTTGAGGGCAAGGGCATCAAGCAGGTGGCCATTGATCCGGACTACCACTTGTTCCGCCGCCTGCATCAACAGGAAATCGAGGCGACCATTACCCAGGTGCTGGCCGAGGCGGAACCGGTATTCGTGATGGGCGGGGCCACCCCTCGTCTGGAGGCTGCGGGTCAGTCTTTTGCCACCAGTTTCACCGAGGACGATGCCGCGGAATTGTTGACCGATGGCGCGCTGGTGGCCGGTGGCCACAGCAACGTCATCATGAATCCGGATTCGGTATTGCTGCAGCGCCTGTCGCCCAAGGACTTGCAGGTCGCCGGCAAGATGATTTTCCTGGGCGGCAAACGCTACGACCGGGCCAAGTACGACCTGGTTTTTGCGGCCCACGATCCGGACGACCCTGCTGTGACCCATCTGGTGGTGTTGTGCGACTCGCCGCAACGGCTTGAAGGCCTGGCCAATCGGGTCAGCCACTATGGCAAGTACAGCTGGTTGATGTTGCCGGTGGGCTCGGGCCGGCCCGACCGCGGGAACTGGACTCCGGGCGAATCGCCTTTACTGGCGTCCCAAACCGCAAAAAAATAAGTCACTCAGGGCGGGAAATCGACGTTCGACAAACGATTTCCCGCCATAAGTACCAGCCGGATGTGGTAGAATATATCCATGCACTGCAACCACGGTAACTCAGCCCTCGGCAGGCGGACCCATCTTCGGATCAGGTCCGCCCTGTTTGTCGTGCTTATGAGTGTGGCCCTCGGCCTGGTGGCCGGTTGCAGCGACGACGATCCGGTGCAGGTGCAGGATAAAGTCCTGGCCTGGCGCCAAACCCTGGCGCCCGAATACACCAACCGCGCCGTGTGGGGTGTTTCCAATACCCACTTTTTTGTCACCAGTGAAAAAGGCGTCGTCAAACGTTACAAGGATGGCGAATGGACCACCTGGAACTTCGAATATTTCCAGAGCCTGCGCGCGGTGTGGGGCGAGGGGCCGGAACAGGTCATCGTAGTGGGGGAAAGTGGGGCCTGTTACCAGTTCGATGGCGCCGACTGGACCTCGCGTTACCCCGGCACCTATCGCGACCTGTTGGGCATCTGGGGCACGAGCTTCGACAACATCTACGCCGTGGGCGAAGACGGCGTCGTGACCCACTTCGACGGCGAAAACTGGACCCTGCAGGACAGCGGGGTCAGCGAGACTTTGTATTCCATCTGGGGCTTTGCCGCCGACGACATTTATGCCGTGGGACGTGGCGGGACGATTATCCACTTTGACGGCACCGCCTGGTCACCCATGAGCAGCGGCACCGTGCAGGCCCTGGACAGTGTGTGGGGCCTGACGCCGGACAACGTTTATGCGGTGGGTAGCCTCGGTGTGATCGTGCGCTTTGACGGCAATAGCTGGACTTCCGAGGTCAGTGGAGTTTTGGACCGCTTGTGGTCGGTGCGCGGCTTGCCGGGCGAACCGCCGGTGGCCATCGGGGCCAATGGCACCTATCTGACCCGGGTTGGGGGCCAATGGCAGGCCGAGACCATCGCCCAGGGCCGGTATCTTTACGGATTGTGGGACGATGGTGACAGCGCGCTGGTGCTGGTGGGCTACAACGGCCTGATCATGAGCCTCAGCGGGCCGGCCTGGCAGACAGTTAACCAGGGGCACACCCACTGGCTGACGGATGTTTTTGCTCCGGACTGCGACAATGTCATCGCCGTGGGCAAGCGGGGTGCGGTGCTGCAGTCGACGGGCACCGGATGGCTGAATATTGCGCCAAATATCAGCGGTGTTGACTATGCGGGCATCTGGGGCGAGTCGGCGGACGACTTCTTCATTGTCGGCAACGGCGGCGTGATCGCCCGTTACCAGACGGGGCGGCCGTGGACCATCTGGCAGTTGCAAAACCCGGTGAACCTGGAGGATATCTGGGGCACCAGCAACGGGAACATTTACGCAGTGGGCAGCGGCGGGGCCATCATGCACTTTGACGGTTCGGTGTGGGAAGAAATGGACAGCCCCACCACGCGCTCGCTGGCGGCGGTGCAGGGGCGGGGGCCCTCGGACGTTTTTGCCGTGGGGCTGGGCGGCACCGTGGTGCACTTTGACGGCATCACCTGGGCCGATTTGCCGAGCAATACGCAGGTCAGCTTAAATGGGGTGTGGTGCCGACCCGAAGCCGAGGTTATCGTAGTGGGGGCTGACGGCCTGACCCTGCATGGCAGCGGTTCGGGGCCGACACCCTGGCAAGTTTTGAGCAGCGGGACCGTCTTCCCTCTTTTTGCCGTGACCGGCACCCAGGACGGCATCGCTTACGCCGTGGGGCAGAGCGGCGTTGTGTTGCGCAACGAGGGCGAGGCATGGGAAATCCTGCCCACCGGAGAACACGACCAATTGGACGCCATTGCCGTCGACCCCTGTGGTGGCGTGCACACTGTTGGCTATTGGAGCCTGATTCTTGGTTACACAGATTGAGCTTCGCCCGGTTTGATCAAGATCTCATTTGACCAAGAGGCCTGAAGAATACAATTTCCAGAAACGACCACCCAACCCAGGAACTGAACAGGAGTGACCAATGGGGAAGCTTGACAAGTTGCAGCCCGCCGCCGTGTGGCAGGTCTTCGAGAAAATGAACGACGTTCCGCGCGGATCCGGCAACGAGACCGGCGTGATGAACATGCTGAAGGCCTGGGCCGACGAGCGCAGCCTCAACTGGCGCGACGATAAAGTCGGCAACCTGCTGATCGAGATCCCCGGCACCAAGGGCCTGGAAAAGGCCGCTGTGGTCCTGGTTCAGGGCCATGTGGACATGGTTTGCGAGAAAAACGCCGCCACCAAGCACGACTTCGAAAAAGACCCCATCAAGATGAAGATCGAGGGCGACTGGGTCACCGCCGAGGGCACCACCCTGGGCGCCGACAACGCCATTGGTTGCGCCATGGGCCTGGCCCTGGCCGACGTGAAGAATGTGGCCCATGGTCCCATTGAAATTTTGCTGACCGTCGATGAAGAGCGCGGACTGACCGGCGCGGCCGGTGTCGAGGCGGGCTTTTTCACGGCCAAGACCATGTTCAATCTGGACAGTGAAGAGGATGACGCGATTTTTGTCGGCTGTGCCGGTGGTCGTGATACGGGCTTTGTCCTGAAAACCCGCACTGCCCGGGCGCCTAAAAATGGTGTGGGCAGCAAGATCACCATCATGGGCCTCAAGGGCGGTCACAGCGGGCTGGACATCCACACTCATCGTGGCAACGC
>DAOVTU010000613.1 GCA_030632925.1 Candidatus Krumholzibacteriia bacterium
ATCAGGGCTTCCTGAATCTCAACGTCACTCTGGGTATACTCCAGACGTTTGGGGGATGACTTGTCCAACCAAACGTTGTCGGACCGCGGACGGGTGGCGCCGATGTTGCGCCCCCACAACGGCACGTTGATGCCCAGGCTGAAAGTTTGATCACGGGAAGGCAACCAACGCACGGCAAAGGTCGACCCTCGGCCAAAGACACCGCCACGTCGCAGGGGAAGATCCACTTGAAACAGAAAATCGGCCTCTTCATCGGTGCCGTTGTAGTCGACACCGAACCCCACGTATAGACTCGGGATCTCGTACAGGGCACGACCGCCGCCGTCGAAATCCTGGGCACGCCAGCCACCATAGGCTTCCAGCCGCAGGGCACCGATGCCCACTACCGGGCTGCCCAGGTCCTTGGACATTCCCCAACTGAAGAAACCAGCCATGTCACTTTCGGTTTGTGGCCGGTAGCCCTGCATCTCGAAACCGGCGCGGCCCTTGTAGACCGGTGGCATGCCGAGGGAGTAGGTGGTGCCGCCGCGTGAGGGGGGCAGGTCGCGTTGGGCTGTAGCTGGGGTGACCAGACCAAATCCCGCCAATACAACAATAGCCACTATAAAATTCAGTGGCTTGATAGCCCTGAAAACTGCTTCAGCAAACACCGATCGGCCCTCCTCCGGCTAACCAACACCACGAAACAAATGCTCCTGGCCAGCGCCTACATATTCCGCCGATACTGCCCACCAACCTGATACAACGCCCCGGAAATCTGCCCCAACGAACACACCTTCGCCGCTTCCATCAACGAATCAAACGTATTGCGATGCTCCACCGCCACATTCTGCAAATCCGCCAAGGCCTGCGCCGCCGCCCCTTCGTTGCGCTGGTGGAACGCCTCCAAGGTCGTGATCGCGTACTCCTTCTCCGCCTCCGAAGACCGGATCACCTCACTGGGAATCACCGTCGGCGAGCCGTCCGGATCCAGGTAGGTGTTCACGCCAATAATGGGCATCTCACCGGTGTGCTTGAGCCCTTCGTAATACATGGACTCTTCCTGGATCCGCGTGCGCTGGTACATGCGCTCCATGGCCCCCAGCACGCCCCCGCGCTCGCTGATGCTCTCGAACTCGGTTAGCACCGCCTCTTCCACCAGTTCGGTCAGCTCTTCAATGATGAACGCGCCCTGCAGCGGGTTCTCATTCTTGGCCAGGCCCAGTTCCTTGTTGATGATCATCTGGATGGCCATCGCGCGCCGCACAGATTCTTCGGTCGGCGTGGTGATCGCCTCGTCGTAGGCATTGGTGTGCAGGCTGTTGCAATTGTCAAAAATCGCATACAACGCCTGCAGCGTGGTCCGGATGTCGTTGAAGGCAATTTCCTGGGCATGCAGGCTGCGACCCGACGTCTGGATGTGATACTTCAATTTTTGGCTACGCTCGTTGCCCCCGTACTTGTTCTTCATGGCCTTGGCCCAGATGCGCCGCGCAACCCGGCCCATGACCGAATATTCGGGATCCATGCCGTTGCTGAAGAAGAAACTGAGATTGGGCGCGAAGCTGTCGATGGGCATGCCCCGCGACAGGTAGTACTCCACGAACGTGAACCCGTTGGCCAAGGTGAATGCCAGCTGGCTGATGGGATTGGCCCCGGCCTCGGCAATGTGGTAACCACTGATGGAAACCGAGTAGAAATTGCGCACGTTGTTGTCGATGAAGTTCTGCTGGATGTCACCCATCATGCGCAGCGCAAATTCGGTCGAGAAGATGCACGTATTCTGGGCCTGATCCTCTTTCAGGATGTCGGCCTGCACCGTGCCGCGCACCGCGCACATGGTGTCGGCCTTGATCTTGGCATACACCTCAGCCGGCAATACCTGGTCGCCACTGACACCGAGCAGCATCAGGCCCAAACCGTTATTACCCTTGGGCAACTCGCCACGATATTCGGGGCGCGCCTGACCCTTCTCTTTGAAGATCGCGTCGATCTTCGCGCTCACCTCGTCGACCAACCCGTTGGCCACGATATACTTCTCGCAGCCCTGATCAGTCGCCGCATTCAGGAAGAACGCCAGCATCATGGGCGCCGGACCATTGATCGTCATCGAGACCGAAGTCTTGGGGTCTGCCAGATCAAAACCGGAATACAGTTTCTTGGCGTCATCAACCGTGGCGATGCTCACGCCACTGTTGCCCACCTTTCCGTAGATATCCGGCCGCCGGTCGGGGTTCTCGCCGTACAGCGTGACCGAATCAAAGGCCGTCGACAGACGCGCCGCCGGCATGCCCGCCGACACATAGTGGAAGCGCCGGTTGGTGCGCTCGGGCCCACCCTCGCCCGCAAACATGCGGGTCGGGTCTTCGCCTTCGCGTTTCAGCGGAAAAACACCCGCGGCGTAAGGGAAAAATCCCGGCACGTTTTCGGTCAGCAACCAGCGAAGAATATCGCCCCAGTCTTCTTACCGCGGCAGGCTCACCTTCGGGATGCGCGTATGGCTCAACGACTCGGTGAACAGGTCCTGCTCGATGGTCTTGTTGCGCACCTGGAATACGTACTTGTCGGCCTTGTAGCGCTCGACCATCGCCGGCCACTCCTGCAGCAGGCGGCGGCTTTCCACATCCAGGCGCTGTTCCAACTCGTTGTGCAGATTGATCAGGTCCTGCAGGTACTCAGGCTCGCCCTGCACGTGGGCGATGGCGCGCACGACTCCGCCTGCGCCCGGTTCCTCAACCGCCACGCTCTCGTTGCCCGCCCGCGAGCGCAGCAATTCGATGGTGCCGGACAACTGGTACAT
>DAOVTU010000178.1 GCA_030632925.1 Candidatus Krumholzibacteriia bacterium
ACCAGTTGATCCTCGACCAGGACCGGCGTCATGTGCCGCTGGCCACTCTTGGTCCGGAGATTGCCGCCCGGACGATCACCCTTTTGGCGCCGAGTAAGGCTTTCAATGTTGCCGGTCTCGGCTGCTCGGTGGCGGTCATACCTGATGAAGCTTTGCGCCGCCGTTTCAGCCGGGCCATGGCGGGCATCGTGCCCCACGTGAACGTATTGGGTTTGGTTGCCGCTCAGGCGTCTTGGCAACACGGCGCTCCCTGGCTGGCGGCCCAGATCGAATACCTGCGGGCGAACCGCGACTATCTGGCCCAGCAGATCGCCGATCTGCCGGGCATCACGATGGCTAAAGTCGAAGCCACATATCTCGCCTGGCTGGATATCAGTGCCCTGGAATTGACAGACCCGATGGCCCATTTCGAATCCCACGGGTTGGGGTTTTCGCCGGGGAAGGATTTTGCAGGGCCAGATCATGTTCGGTTGAACTTCGGCTGCCCAAGATCAGTTCTGGAAAAAGCCTGCTCCAGATTGTCTGCTGCGGTGCGAGACAAATAGGGAGATCTTCTTCCGCTTAGAGGCTCTTTCCACGGTGTCGTGGAGGTTGTGGAGCAATGGATGGCGGAGCAAGCGGAACGCCAAGCGGCCCGGCAACACGATGTTGCCGGGCCGCGTCCGTGGAAAGGGCCTCTAAGCGGAAGAAGATCTCCCTATTTGTCTTCCCCCAGCAAATACTTCCGGAACCAGGCCAAGTCCCATTCCATCTTGGCCAGCCGATTCTCATGGGTAGTCAGCCCGTGGGGCTCACCAGGATAGACAACCAACTCGGTGGGCACGTGCAGATAGTGCTTCAGGGCCCGGTATAGCGCCCGGCTGTGGGCCGGCGGCACGCGGGGATCGTTGCCGCCCACATGGATCAAGGTCGGCGTTCGCACTTTGTCCAGATCGTACAACGGCGAAGCCGCCCGGTAGTGCTCCGGTTGGTGCCAGGGCAAACCGGTGGCGAAGTTGACCACATGGCCGGGGGTATCTTCGACACCCCACTGGATGACCATGTCCAGCACACCGGCGCCGCTGCTGGCGGCGGCGAACATGTCGGGCTCGGCGGTGATCATACAGTTGGTGAGATAGCCGCCGTTGCTCCAACCCATGACGCCAATTCTATCGGCATCGGCGATGCCCTGCTCGATGAGCCACTTGGTGCCCAGGCTGATGTCCGTCACGTCGATTTCGTTTTCCCGGCCGATCAGTTTTTCCAGGAATTCGTCGCCGTAGCCGGTTGAGCCGTGGTAGTTGGGGCTCAGCAAGGCGTAACCGTTGGCGGGCATCAGGGCCCGGCCGTAGATCCACAACCGCAGGCGGTACTTGGTGGACGAAGTCGGTCCACCGTGCAGCTCGATGATCGTGGGCAGGGGGCCATCGCCCTTTTTGTATCCGGCGGGCAACTCCAGAATGCCATGGCACAGGTCGCCGTCGGCGCCGGTCCAGCTCACGTGTTCGATCTGGGGCAGCTGCCAGGTGTCGATCTGGGGATTGACCCGCGTGCGGCGGGTGAATTTGTCGCTCTTGGCCACGGCATAGATGTCGTTGCCGTCGGTGGTGGTCTCGAAGATGGCTGTGAGCTTATCGCCCTTGGTGCTGAAATCGTAGGCGCCGACCACAATGTCGCCGCCGGCCAGGATATTCGTCTTGCCCTGGCTGCCGGCTTTGACCTTCTCGGTCCCGTACACGTGAACCCGGCCCATGGTCTCGCCGCGATAACACAGGGTGCGGTTGGTGCCGCGCCATTGCAGGCCACCGCCGTAGGTCACCATATCCGGCCGTTCGACCAGTTGCAGCGGCCAGGTGTCGCCGTCTTGCTGGGCCGTCCAGATGCGGGAGGCGTAACCGTCATAGGAAATGGAAAAGGCCAGGGCCTGGCTGTCTGACGACCAGGCCAGGTCCTCAAGCCAGCCATAAGGCGAAGGATGGTCCGTGCGCCAGGCTGGATCCGTCACCGGCGTGGAGGTGCCTGTGGTCAGATCAAAGATTTCGACCCGGGACCAACCCTCCATGAAGATCAACTCGTTGTCCGTGGTGGTGATCAGGCCGAATTTGTTGCCATCCGGTGCCAGGGCCATTTCCCAGATGACCTGGGTGGCGGCCACGACTTCGTGATCACGCCAGGTGACGAGGTCCAACTGCCGGATGGCCGTCAGTTCGCGCACGCCATGGCCGTATTCCAGATCACTGTACTGTTGGCGCAGGTCTTTCCATTGGCTGTCGATTTCCTCAACGGTGACCGTGTAATAGAGTGAAGCGCCATCGGGGGCCATCACAAACGAGCCGATGCCATCAGGCACCCGGGTGACTGCCTGCAGCCCGCTGCCGTCGGGGTTGATGCGCCAGACCTGGGCGCTGCCGTCGTGGGGTGGTGTGTCGCGGCCAGCCCGGTCGCGTCCCCGGAAAAAGAGGGTTTGGCCATCCGGGGCCCAAGCGATGCCACTGGCCCCAAAATTGTCGAAAGTCAGGCGCAGGGGTTGTCCCTTGTCGCGCCCAACGAGCCAAAGGTCCTGCAGGCGTCCACCGTCGCCATCTGCCCAGCGGTTTTCGGTATAGGCCACCAACTGGCCATCGGGCGAAACAGCCAAGTTGCCCAAGCCGGTCAGTCCAAAGTAGTCCTCCGGCACTATGGTGTGGGTGCGTTCGGCGGCCAGGGCCGAGTTGGCGCTGAAGATCATTCCCCACAGGATGACGGCCAGCAGGCGTTTCGTGGTGCGCAAGGTTGGTACCTCCGGTTGACGGCAATGTTCGGATATCAGGAAATAATGGTTCATAAAGGGGGCTGAAGCCACCAATTTGAGGATGATTGAGGGAACGGCCACAATTAACAGAAAAATGAGGGAAAGTGCGGTAAATTTGCAAATATGTAATTTTTATTAGGGCCCAGCAGGGAGAGTGGATCAAAGGAATAATCCATATAACTTATAATGAGAGAATAGTTTGTGAAAATTGAACTATAAATCTCTTTTGGGCTGTCTGATACAATTACATAGCGGTTTGCGCATTTTTTGGTGTAAAAAATCTTTCCTTATGCTATAATCCGTGATACAACGTGAGTTCGTTCGCTGATCATTCACGTCAGTCACGGATCGTTCGGAAGGGGCCTGCATAAATGTTCGGGCAGACTCCTGTCATTCACACTCCACTCACCAGAGGAGCGACAACATGAAGAAGATGGTTCTCGTCATTGCTCTGGCGGCTATCGCCCTTACCAGCGTTTCCGCCTTTGCACAGGTCGACCCCAACTATCGCGACAACATTGGCATCTACTTGGACGAAAATGGCGACAACAACTGCGCCTTCTTGCCCATCAACGTGCCGACCAACGCCTACCTCGTTCTGTCAAAATTGACGGCTACCGAAGTTCTGGGTTGGGAAGCCAAGATCTCGTTCACCAACATGTTTGTTCTGTCGTTTGCTGATCGCGGCCAAGCCGTCGATATCGGCTCGCGTCCTGACGAGCACGTTGTTGGTTATGCTGCTCCGCTGCCCGCCGTTGGCGATGCCGTGGTCGTTGCTGACATCCAGATCATGGTGAACAACACCGATCCTGCTTATGCCTTTGCTGATGAAATCTACTTCAGCCTGCTCGAGAACGGTCTGCCCGCGTACATCGATGGCGCCAGTGCTGGTTACAGCCTGCACCCTGCCTTCGGTAACGTCAACGACCCCATGTTCATCATCAACGGTGACTGTGCTCCCGTTGCTGTTGAAGATGCCTCTTTCGGTAGTGTGAAAAGCCTGTTCCGCTAAACCCGGTTCAGTTTTCGATACACTCGCCCAAAGAAAAAACGGCCACCCTGCAAAGGGCGGCCGTTTTTCTTTGTCTTCGATCCCGAGGGCTACTCGTCTTCGTCCTCAATGCTGACCGCCAGTATGGGCGGGCGGTTTTCTCGCCAGGCAGCCAAGCCTTCGGCCGTTTCCAGCGAGTCCCAGCACTGCTGCTGAGATTCCCACTCCACCGAAAGCATGGTCGTGAAGTCCATGGTATTGGCCTGCTCGACTGCCAGTTTGGTCAGCCGGACTGCCGGTTGGGGGAGTTGGACCAACTGCTGGATGTAGGCATCTATTTCTTGCTCCCAGGCCGCATCGTCGATGAGTCGGTCGACCAAGCCGATCCGGGCCGCTTCTTCGCCACCGATGGTGCGGTGGG
This sequence comes from Candidatus Krumholzibacteriia bacterium, assembly GCA_030632925.1. GTDB lineage: Bacteria > Krumholzibacteriota > Krumholzibacteriia > LZORAL124-64-63 > LZORAL124-64-63 > JAGRNP01. Next base: position 4,183 of record DAOVTU010000178.1, read on the forward strand.
ACCATAGGAAGTCCAGGCTGCGCCCGGGGCCGATCAATTGGGGCAGGGTGTGGGTCAGGCCCCAGTTGGCGATCACGCCGGTGGTCATGTTCTGGCAGGTGAAGGCCGCCTTGGGTGAGGCCAATCGGATATCGGCTGCTAGGTAGAAACCCAGACCAAAATCGCGCACGTCGCCGCGAGTGGCCGAGATCACCGGTTTGGTCGATTCGCCAATGAGGGTGACGATACTGCGCGAGACCTCTTCGAGGGCGGCCAGGATCTCCAATCCGCCACCTTCGGCATGGGCCTCGGAGACCTCATCCTGCAGATGGTTCAGCTCGAAGGCGTGGTCGCCATCGGTGAATAGAATCACCCGCACGGCCCGGTCTTCCTGCAGGCGCAGAAACAAATCCACGAATTCGTCGTGGAGGTCCGCCAGTTGCGGGGAACCGGGTCCGGTCATGCTGACGGTAGCGTAGCCCTCAGCGATTTCGCAGTCGAAGTTTTGGTAATCCATTTTTTCTCCCAGGTCGAAAGTTTGCCGGAATTATAAGCAAATTGCCGCCGAAGGCAAAGCGGGACTGGTGGACACCCGTGCTGCGCGGGTTTAAGATGTTGCCGGTTCAGTTGTTGCCTAAGTAGTGGAAAGGACCATTTGTGAGGATTTTTATCACCGGAGGCACGGGCCTGGTGGGCCGGATGCTGGTTCCCCAGTTGCTCAATCGGCACGACGAAGTGCTGTGTGTGACGCGGGATCCGGCCGGAGCCCGCAAGGTGCTGCCCGAGGACATCGAGCTCATTGGTGCCGATCCGACCCTGCCGGGTGTCTGGCAGGATCGCCTGTTGACCTGCGATGCGGTGGTCAATTTGGCCGGTGCACCGGTGGCTGAGGGGCGCTGGACCCGGCAAAATAAAAACCGCATCCGGCGTTCGCGCCTGGCGGTGACCGGCAATATCGCCGACGTCATGGCCGACAGTGGACGCAACATGACCCTGGTCAGTGCATCGGCCATTGGCTATTACGGCAATCGTGGTGACAACGCCCTGAGTGAGGACCAGCAGCCTGGCCAGGATTTTTTGGCGCGCCTGGCAGTGGAGTGGGAGCACACGGCGTCCAAGGCGGCCCGGGAAGACATCCGGGTGGCGTTGTTGCGCATCGGGATCGTGCTTTCGACCGAAGGGGGCGCGCTGGTGCGCATGGTCCCGCCTTTCAAGTGGGGCCTTGGCGGACCTCTCGGCAGCGGGCGTCAGTATTTCCCCTGGATCCACATCCAGGATCTGGTGCGGATCATCCTGTTCACGTTGGACAACGACAGCATCGCCGGACCGGTCAATGCGGTGGTGCCGCTGCCTGGTCCACAGAAGGAATTTGCCGCCGGACTGGCCTCCGCTTTAGGCAAGAGTTCGTGGCTGGCGGCACCCCGACCGGCGTTGAAAATGATGCTCGGAGAAAAAGCAGACATGATTTTAGCCAGCCAGCGGGCGGTGCCCAATGTGCTCAAGGCCCACGGTTTCCGCTTCACGTTTGGCGAACTGGACAAGGCACTGAACGATCTGTTTCCGTCCTAGCTTGGAGCTTCCCGCCCACAATTTCTAACCCAGAAATCTAACCCACGACGAACGCATCGGCCTGCAGATCACCCTTCTCGAAACGATCCAGGGACAGGCTGGTGATGATGTCATCTGGTTGTCCGGTGGTGATCTGGGCGGCCATGCGCTGGCCCGTGACCGGCCCGAGCATGAAGCCGTGTCCGCTGAAGCCGCAGATGTGGTGGTAACCCTGCAGGCCCGGGACGCCGCCAAGGATGGGGCGGTGGTCCGGCGTGACGTCGTACATGCCGGCCCACTGGCGCATCATGCGTACGGACGAGGCGCGGGGGTAGATCTGGGTCAGGGCGCGGGCAAAGCGTACCGCGAAGCGCAACTGGCTGCGGGTGTCGAAATCGGCGGGATCTTCCCACTGGGGTTCATCCGGATCGCCGATACCCCCGACGATCTCCCCCCGCAGGCTCTGACTGAAATAGATGCCGTTGGTGATGGAGATCACCATCGGGTCCAGGAACGGTTTCAATGATTCACTGACCATGATCTCATGGCGTTCCTGCCGGTTGGGCAACTCGACGCCGACCTTGGCGGCCATGGTGCGGGCCCAGGGGCCGGCGCAGTTGACCACCACCGGGGCGCTGATGCGCCCGCGGTCGGTTTCCACACCGAGGATGCGTCCGCCGTCGCTGAGGATGTCCTGCACGCCGGTGCGGATGAAGATCTTCACGCCCGCCCGGTGACAGGCCCGGGCGTAGCCCCAGACCACCGCGAAGGGGTAGGCGGTGCC
>DAOVTU010000240.1 GCA_030632925.1 Candidatus Krumholzibacteriia bacterium
CCTCGAAGCGCCGCCGCTGTTCGCGCGGGTCATTCAACTCGCTAAAGCTGTTGGCCACCTCGAAGCCGGCGATGAACAACTCAAAACGCTCCACCAAACCTTCGGTTTCGCGATGGGCCTTGGCCAGCGGCGACAGTTCCTTGGGGTGGTCCATGACAAAGGTCGGTTGGATCAGCTCGGGCTCGACGAGCACGGCGAACATCTCGTCCAGGATCTTGTCGCGGCCCATGCCCTTCTTGATCTCGGCGCCATGCTTCTTGGCCAATACGACCAGATCCTCGGTCGAGGTCTTCATCAGGTCCTGCCCGGTCTTTTCCGCCAACGCATCCATGAACCGCAACCGGATGAAAGGCTGGTTGAAGTCCATCTCGTATTCGCCGTAGGTCAACTTGCCCTCGTCGCCGAACTTCACCGCCAGGCGGCGCAGCATGCGCTCGGTCAGGTCCATCATGCCGTGATAGTCCCAGTAGGCGGCGTAGCACTCGAGCATGGTGAACTCGGGATTGTGAGTGCGGTCCATGCCCTCGTTGCGGAAATCCTTGGCGATCTCGTAGACCTTTTCCAGGCCACCGACGATCAAACGCTTGAGATACAACTCATCGGCAATGCGCATGTAGAGCGTCATGTCCAAGGCGTTGTGGTGGGTGGTGAAAGGGCGGGCCGTGGCGCCGCCATACAACGGCTGCAGCACCGGCGTTTCCACTTCCAGGAATTCATCATCGGCAAAGAAAGCCCGGATGTCGGTGATGATCGCGCTGCGCTGCTTGAAGCGCTCGCGGCTTTCCAGGTTCATGGCCAGGTCCAGATGCCGGCGGCGGCTCTTGTTCTCCAGGCTCATGTCGTGGAATTTTTCAGGCAATGGCTGGATGGCCTTGGCCAGGAAAGTGAAGTCCTCCACCTTGACCGTCAACTCGTCAGTGCGCGTGCGGAACAGCGTGCCCTCAACACCGATCCAATCGCCGATGTCGATCAGCTTCTGGATCAGTGCAAAACGTTCTTCACCCAGGTCGTCCTTGCGGAAGTAGGCCTGCAAAATGCCCCACTCGTCTTGGATGGGCACGAACAGCGTTTTACCCGTGCCACGCTTGGCCATGATCCGGCCGGGGAAACGCACTTTGACTTCGTCGGCAACGAGTTTTTCCTCGTCCGCGCGGGCCTGCTCGCTGGTGTGAGTGCGGTCGTAGCTATAGGGATATAACTCGACCGACTGGCCCAGCTCTTCCATTTTCTCCAACCGCATTTCGATCAGGCGGTGGGGGCTTTCTTCGGCCGGCGCGTTTTCGGCCGGCTTCTGCTCGTTCTTCGCCAAGACATTTCCCTTTCTCAGGACCTCGTTTAAGAGGTTTTCCTCCGGGCACCCATCCAACGCAGATAGGCCTCGGTAAACTGCTCGATATCGCCATCCAGGATGGCCGTCGTATTGCCGCTCTCGTGATCAGTGCGGTGATCCTTGACCTTGGTGTAGGGCTGCAGCACATAACTGCGGATCTGGCTGCCCCACGCATTTTCCATTTTTTCTGCTTCGATGACATCGCGCTCTCTTTGGCGCTCATCCATCACCTTCTTGTACAGCTTGGCGCGCAGCATCGTCATGGCGCTTTCGCGGTTGCGAAGTTGACTGCGTTCGTTCTGACACTGCACCACGATGCCGCTGGGCTCGTGGGTGATCCGGATCGCGCTGTCGGTCTTGTTCACATGCTGACCGCCCGCGCCCGAAGCCCGGTAGGTGTCGATGCGCAGATCCTGCGGATCAACCTCCACTTCCACATCGTCATTGACCAGCGGGTAGACAAAGACCGAAGCGAACGAAGTGTGACGCCGGCTCTGGGAATCAAAAGGCGAGATGCGCACCAGACGGTGCACTCCCGATTCACTTTTCAGATGGCCGTAGGCAAAAGCCGTGTCGATTTCGATGACGGCCGTCTTGATACCGGCCTCATCACCGGCTTGAAGATCCAGTGTTTTGGATTTCCAGTCGTTGCGTTCCACGTGCCGGCTGTACATGCGGTACAGCATCTGGGCCCAGTCCTGGCTTTCGGTACCGCCGGCGCCGGGATGAATTTCCAGCACGGCGCCGCGCTCGTCATCTTCACCGCTGAGCAGAAACTGGGCGTCCAGTTTTTCAATGGCGTGCTCAAGGGCCGCCACGCCGCTGCCCAACTCGCCGCCAGCGTCGTCTTCGCCCTCTTCGCGCATCATCTCGGCCATGAGCTGGGACTCTTCGGCCTTCTCGGCCGCTTCGTCCAAAGGCACCAGCCACTGCTTCAGGGACTGCACTTTGCGCAGCACCCGGGTGGCTTCTTCCTGATCATTCCAGAATTCGGGAGCGGCCTGCAGGCCCTCCAAACGGTTCAGATCCGCCTGCAAAACAGGGTAGTCAAAGACCCTCCTTGAGGGTCTCAAGGCGTTCGAGGCAGGCGTTGATGCGGTCGAGCAGTTCTTTCACGGCTGGTCTCTTTTCCCGTTTACAGATTCCGTTTACTGGCGAGGCCAAAGCCGCAAGGTGCGGGCCTCAAGTTCGTCCAGCGTTCCGTCGTTGACGACAATTTCATCGGCGCGGGCCCAATGACTTTCCATACCGGCCTGGGCCTCTATGCGGCGCCGGGCGTCTTCGGCCGTGACCCGGTCCAGAGAACGGTCCACCAGGCGTTGCTGGCGAACTTCGGGTGAAGCAACAACCGCCACCACCAAGTCAACCGGCGGGGGCGATGGCAACAGAAAATACACGGCAGCTTCGAACACGGCAAGCTCATGCTCGCCCGCAGCGGCCAGAAAGTCCAGTTTTTCGGCCGCCAGGGCCGACAACGGGCCGTGCATGATAGTATTGAGCAGGTTCAAAGCCGCTGGATCCCCAAAAACACGTGCCCCGAGCGCACCGCGGTCCACCTTTCCATCGCTGATATATCCCGACCCCAGATCGCGCGCTATGTGGGCCTGGATCTCGGGGCGTTTCAGCAACTCGTGGCCCAGCCGGTCCCCATCCACAATGGCGGCACCTTGTTTGGCCAGGATGGCACTGACGGCCGACTTGCCGGCCCCTGCAGGACCGGTCAACGCCCAGACTGCCATCTTGCCCCGACTCATCCGTGGGCCTCGGCCCAGTTGGCCCCCGAGTGCATGTCCACCAGCAGGGGCACTTTCAACTCCATGGCCCCCTCCATGCCCTCGCGCACGAGTTCTTCGGTGGCCGCCAAATCGGCCTTGGGCACCTCCAGCACCAGTTCATCGTGCACCTGCAGCAACAACAGGGCCTTCGAGCCACTGCTGGCCAACTGGTCGCTGATGCGCAACATGGCCAGTTTGATCAGGTCCGCCGCCGTGCCCTGGATGGGCGTATTGACGGCCACCCGTTCCTGAAAACTGCGGGTGCGATTGTTCGGCGAATCGATATCCGGCAACAGTCGCCGACGCCCCGACAGTGTTTCCACGTAGCCATCGCGATGGGCCTGGGCGTGGGTTTCCTCAATGAAAGTCTTCACGCCAGGGTAGGTCTCGAAATAGGTCTCAATGAAGGCCGATGCCTCCTTCACCTTCACGCCGATCTGCCGTGCCAAAGCCCTGGCCCCCATGCCGTAGATCACGCCAAAGTTGATGGCCTTGGCCCGCGAACGCATGTCCGCATCGACGTCTTCTTCGGGCACCCCGGCAATGAGCGCTGCGGTGCGCCGGTGCACGTCGGCGCCCTCCCGGAAAGCCGCCAACAACCCGGGATCGTCGGCCAGATGGGCCAACAAGCGCAATTCGACCTGGGAATAGTCAGCCGAAAGGAAAACGTTGTCCGGATCGCGCGGCACAAAAGCCCGCCGGATTTCCCGGCCGAGCGCCGTGCGGATGGGAATGTTCTGCAGGTTGGGGTCCGAACTGGACAAGCGCCCGGTGGCCGCCACTGCCTGGTTGTACGAGGTGTGGATCAGGCCCGTATCCGGATTCACCAACTCGGGCAATGTTTCCACATAGGTGTTCTGCAGCTTGGCCACCTGTCGGTATTCCAAAATCAGGGCCGGCAGTTCGTGTTCCTCGGCCAAGGTTGTCAGCACCGACACGTCCGTGCTCCAGCCGGTACTCGTTTTTTTGGTCGGCTTCAGACCCAGCTTCTCAAAGAGAATCACCTGCAGTTGCTTCGGGCTGTTGACATTAAAATCTTCGCCCGCCCCGGCAATGATGCGCTCGCGCAGGCTTTTGATTTCTGCATCAAAACGCTCGCGCAGTTCGCTCAGGAATTTGCGATTCAGCCCGATGCCGTTGCGTTCCATCTCCAGCAGCACAGCCGAGACCGGCATCTCGATTTCGTTGAACAGTTTTTCCAGCCCGGCCTGTCGCAATTGCGCGCCCAGGATTTCATGCAACCGCAGCGTGTAGTCGGCATCCTCAGCCGCATACAGGGCCAACCGGTCCGCATCCACCGACAAGATGTCCTTCTGACGATCACCGGCAACAAACAGTTCGCTGAAGGGCATCATCCGGTGGTCCAAAAACTCGCCCACCAGGAAATCCAGCCCGTGGCTGGTCCGGCCCGGGTCCAGGATGTACGACGCCAACATGGTGTCGAAGCGTGGCCCGCCCAACTCCAGGCCATGACGGACCAGGATCCACTCATCGAACTTCAGGTTCTGGCCGACTTTCAGGGCGCCGCCTGCCAGGACCGGCGCCAGCACGGCTTGCACGGATTCCAAACGGCTGTGCTCCTGCCCCATGGGAAACAGGGTGCCCCCGGCCGCGCCTTCGGGATCCGGATCACGCCACAAAACAGGCACATAGGCCGGCGCCACCGGTTCGCCATCACGGTCGCGCCCGGCCAGGCAAACGCCCACCAGGCGGCAATGGTCCTGGCGCAGGCCATCAGTTTCGGTGTCCACACCCAAGGGCGCATCAGGGTCCAAATTTGCCAGCCACTGCCGCAACAACACGTCGGTATCGAGCACGACATAACCACGGTCTTCCCGCATCTGTTGCCAATCGATGGCCGGTGCTGCCTCCACCGCCTTGGCGGCTTTCTTTTTGGCCTTTTTCGCCGGCGCCGGCTCCGCAACTGCTGCCGTTTCCTCACCACGAGCCTTCACCAGTTTCTGCACCAAACCGATCACCCGCCGCAGACCCAGTTCTTCCAACAGCGCCGTCACTTCGGCACCGTTGGGCAGGGTCGTATTCATGGCGTCCCAGTCCAACTCGACTTCAACATCGTCCTTGATGATAAACAGATCGCGCGAGAGAAAAACCTGGTCCTTGTTCTCGCCCAATACGCGCTTCAGGCGGGGCGTCAGCTTGCTTGTTTCCAGCTTTTCGTAGAGGCCTTCGAGATCACTGAACTCCAGCACCAGCTTGCGGGCCGTCTTGTCACCCACCCCGGGCGCGCCGGGAATATTGTCCGATGTATCGCCGGCCAGCGCAAAAACCTGGATCAGGTCCTGCGGCTCCATCTTGTATTCCTTGCGCACGTCGTCGTCGGTAAGTGTCGTGACATCTTCACCCTTACGCCCAGGCTTGAGCATGCCCGCACGCTCATCCAACAACTGCATGAAGTCCTTGTCGCCGGTGTAGAACCAGACCTTGTCCACCACGCCGGCCGAACG
>DAOVTU010000500.1 GCA_030632925.1 Candidatus Krumholzibacteriia bacterium
CACCGGCACGCCCAGGGTCCGCGCTGCGGTGACCTCGCTGTTGGCTTCGGTCACTGCCGAAGAACGCACCACCACATCGGCCCCGTTGATATTCTCCGGTGCGTGCCCGCTGTAGAACGTGGCGCCCAGTTTCTGCAACCGGTCGGTCACCGCCGAACTGTGCAGATCACTGCCGCTGACGGTGAAGCCCAGGTTCAACAGCACCTCGGCGATGCCGCTCATGCCGATGCCACCGATGGCCACCAGATGGATATGTCGCGTATTCCGGAACAATTTGAGGTCCCTTTCAAAAACAAGCGGTCGTCAGCACGAATGCGTCAATTCGGATCAGACCAGCGCAGGCCCGCCGGGTGCCCAGCCATCTCCAACAGATCCAGGGCAATGTCCCGTGCGGCTTGCGGCCGGCCCAAATTTCGGGCCGCTTCAGCCATGGTTTGCAAACGTTCAGGTGCCTCCAGCAGCTCATGCAAAAATTTCACGAGCGCCGTACCATCGCAATTCTCGTCGGCCAAAACAAGGGCCGCCCCCGCTTTTTCCAAATCGCTGGCGTTGTGGAACTGGTGGTTGTCCGTGGCGTGCGGATAAGGCACCAGCACCGCCGGACGCCCCACGACCTGCAATTCAGCCAGAGTCATGGCGCCGGCGCGGCAAATCACAAGGTCGGCCCACAGCAGGGCCGCGGCCATGTCGTCGATGTAGGGCGTGACGCGCACATGCCCCGCCGCGGCGACCTCGGCCACCGCTTCGGCGTCGGCCTTGCCGGTCTGGATCAGGAAGGCTGCGGTCTTCAGATTCTGCAGTTCGGACGCCGCCTCACGCACCGCGTTGTTCAGGGTGCGGGCACCGCCACTGCCACCAAAAATCAGAACCCGTTGGCCGGGTTGTCCGAAATCCGCCAACTCCGACCCCTGAGTTGCCCCGGCCCCGGTCGCTTCAATAAAGCCCTGCCGCACCGGATTGCCCGTCGTGCGGCAAATGCCCTGCTTGAAGAACTCCGCCGCCGCACCAAAGCCCAGGTAAATGCGCCGTGTCCAACGTCCGACCAGGCGATTGGTCGAGCCCGGGATGGCGTTCTGTTCCTGCAGGGCGCAGGGCACACCAGCCATCCGGGCCGCCGACATGACCGGGGCGCTCACGAAACCACCGGTGCCCAGGACCACGGCTGGCCGCCAGGAAACCATCAGGGCCAGGCTGCGCAGCAGGCCACCGATAAAATTCACGACAAAGAGAAACCGCGCCTTGTGCCCCAGCCCACGCAGGCCCGAGGCCGGCACGGTGTGCAGGCGATATCCGGCCCGCGGCACGAGCACCGATTCGATGCCGCGTGTGGTGCCGGCAAAACGGACTTCGACTTCAGGCGCCAAATCCTGCAGCGCTTCGGCCACCGCCAGACCGGGATACACGTGCCCGCCGGTGCCGCCGCCAGTGATCAGGACCCGGACCTTGCTCATGCCAGGCCGCCCCGATCCCAGCGACGTTTCCACAGGTTGTAGGAGCGTCCGCCCTGTTCGATATTCAACAGAATGCCCACCGAGGCCAGGGCTGCCACCATGGCCGTGCCGCCGTAGCTGACGAAGGGCAAGGGCACGCCGACCACGGGAAAGATGCCCGTGACCATGGCGATGTTGGCCACGCCATAAATGGCGATGGCCGTGGTCAGGCCCGCCGCCAGGGCGCGGCCGAATGGTTCACTGGCCCGTGCGGCGATGCCGTAGCCTCGCCAGGCGAAAAGCACCAGCATGGAGATCACCAGAAGTGTGCCAAAAATGCCCAACTCTTCACCCAACACCGAAAAGGCAAAATCGGTGTGGGATTCGGGCAGGAAACTGAATTTGTTGTGGCTTTGGCCCGGTCCCAGGCCCATCAGGCCGCCGGCGCCCATGCCGGTCAACGACTGGTCCACCTGGTAGCCATAGGATCCGCCCATCAATCCATCAATCAGCTTGGTGACGCGACCGTGGACTTTCTCTGAAAAGAGGTACCCCAGCACGCCCGCCACCGGTACGGCGATGGCCACTCGCATGAACCAACGATCACTGACGCCGGCGGCGAAAAGAATCACGAGAGTCACACCAACGGTGACCATGGCGTTGCCATAATTGGGTTGCTGGACCAGCAGGATCAGCAGCGGCAAGGGCCCCAGACCCAGAGCCAACCACAGTTGACGCGGCGGCATCTTCTGCCCCCGACGCACGCAGGTCAGGCGCTCGGCCAGAAAAATCGTCATGGCCAATTTGGCCATTTCCACGGGCTGAAAGGTGAAGCCGGCAATGGTCACCCAGCGGTTGATGGCCGCGTTGCCCTCGGCATCCGTGCGGGCGGTCAACAGGGTCAACGCCACCAGGGCATAGGTTGCAATCAGGGCGCCGTTGCGCAGCCACGGGGTGCGGTACCGGCGGTAGTCGAAGTGCATCAGGCCCATCATGACCACCAGCCCCACGCCGATCATGAACAGGTGTTTCAGGATGATGTAATATTCGCCCAAAGGGGAATGAAAGGCCTGCTTGGTGTAGCTGCCAGCCCCAAAAACGACAATACTGCCGATAAAGAGCAAAACGCTGACGGCGATCAAAAGGCCCCGGTCAGCGAGTTCAAAACTGCCTGCAAATCCGCGCAATCTTCGGTTCACGAACGACCCTCCCTGGTCCATTCAAACCCACAAAATTCCTATCAACCATTCAGTTCGGCGCCGACCTTCAGCGCCGCGGCGGTAAAGGCCCGCCCTCGTTCCCCATAGTTGGCGAACATGTCAAAACTCGCACAGGCGGGGCTCAGCAATACTGCCGCCTCTGGTTCGGCCAGGTCGGCCGCCATGGCCACCGCCTCGTCCATGCTGCCGGCTGTGGTGGTGGGCACTGTCCCGGACAACGCCTGCCCAATGGCCGCTCCTTCGGCCCCGATGAGCACCACATTTTTCACTGCCGACATGACCTCGCGCAACGGCGCGTAATCTTCGCCCTTGCCGCTGCCGCCGACGATCAGCACCACCTGCCCCGCATAGCCGGACAGGCCCGCACACACAGCATGAACGTTGGTCGCCTTGGTGTCATTGATGAATTTTACGCCACCCCTTGTGGCCACCCACTGGTGCCGGTCGGGCAGGCCGGGAAAGTCCGTCAGGCCCTGAGCCAAGGCCTTGCGGTCCAACCCCAAAGCCAGTCCGATAGTCGTAGCCGCCAATGCGTTTAACAGATTTGGCGGCGACTGTTGGGCCAGGTCCGCCACCGCCAACAGCGGCGCACCGTCAGCCATCAGTTGCCCATCGCGAAAAAACACGTCAGCACCTTCGGTCTCGTTGCCGAACAGGCGCCGGACTCCCTGTACCGACCAGGCGCGGGCCTCGGTACAATCACTGCTGGTGATAAAAGTGCCGCCGGCGGGTGTGATCTCAGCCATGATCTGTTTGGCGCGGTA
>DAOVTU010000588.1 GCA_030632925.1 Candidatus Krumholzibacteriia bacterium
AAGCCGCGCGAAGGGGGCCTGGCCGAATCCTGGGATACCCTGATCCTGGTGGCTCTGGTGATATATCTGCTACTGGTGGTGGTGCGCTCGATGCAGGGCAAGCACTTTGCCCTCATCGGCAGCCTGCTCTTTTTTACGGGCCTGACCGTGCACCTGATAATGATGGTGCGCGCCGGCGCTTCGCCCGAGCCCTACATCAACCAGACCGACCCGGACACTTTCGAAAAGTTGATGTCGGTCATCCGGCGTGAGCAGTATCCGTCGTTGAATCCGTTCGAGCGCCAGGCGCCCATCGGCTTCCAGTTCAAATACTACTACAACTACCTGTTCCAGCAGTTCTACTTCCTGGGCGACGGCACCAGCCTGCTGACCAAGGTGACGACCGTGATCGGCCCGATCTTCCTGGCCCTGGTGGGCCTGTTCCAGGGCTTGCGCCGCGCCGCGCCCCTCATCTGGGTGCCGCTGGTCGGCTACGTCATCAATGGCGAAGGCCTGACCCTGATGCTGAACTTCACCAACCATGAAGTGCGCGACCGGGACTACTTCTACTTCTCGGCCTTCATGTTCTTTGCCGTGTTCATCGGTCTGGGAGCCTCGGCCCTGATGCGCTACGCCGTGGGCGGCGAGGGCGAGTCGGCCGACCAGGCGGAAAAGGCCGGACGCAACTGGCGGATTGATATTCCCAAAGTGAAAATCGGCCCGCTGGCCATGGTCACCGCCGTGGTGCTGTTGGTCATCTCGCTGTTTCCGATCACGCCGGGCCATACCAAGTATTTCGAGCACGACAACAGCGACAACTACATCGCCTACGAGTACGCCTGGAACATCATGGCCGGGCTGGATGAGAACGCGATCATCTTCACCAATGGTGACAACGATACGTTCCCGATCTGGTACCTGCAGCAGGTGGAAAAATTCCGCACCGACGTGACGGTGGTCAACCTGTCGCTGGTCAACCTGCCGTGGTACATCTTGCAGCTCAAGCATGACCCGGAAAAGCCGCTGCTGATGGGCAAAAGCGACAGCGAAATCAAGGCTCTGCGCCACCGGATGTACGAAGATCCGAAAACGGGCGAGCGGCAGCTGTTCATGATCAAGGACTACGTGGTGCACGACATCATCACCACCAACTACACCAAGGTGGGCTTGCCTGTTTTCTTTGCCGTCACCATTCCGCAGGACAACATGGCTCGTTATTTCCCCAACCTGCAGATGGAGGGCATGGCCTACCGCCTGATGGACAAAGCCGGGCCCAACGACATGCCCACCACCGACGCCCAGAAGGTATTGGAAAACATGCTGGGTGTTTACCGCCTGGGCGCCTTGTTGGACGGCGATACCGAAGCCCGGCAGCGGCGCTATCAGATGCTTGCCGGTCTGGCCAGCGATGGCGAAGGGCAGGTGCTCGGACGTACGGGCAATGAGCTGACCATTTCAGACCTGGACAGCCTGCAACGCATGCTGGGCAAGCCGCGCACGGATGTTTTCCGCAACAAGAACGCCAGCCACCTGCTGGGCAACTATCCGGCGGCGTTGAGCCGGGCCGGCTACCAGGCCTACATGCAGGCCAACGCGGCTGCGGAAATCGATTCGGTCACCTACCGTGAACAGCTGCACAAATCACTGGTGGCCTTTGAAGCCAGCCTGGTTGTCGATCCGTTCAATGGCCAGGCCCTGGAGTTCTATCCCTTGTTGCTGGTGCAGGCCTACCAGGACCAGAAGGCCATGGACTTCCTCAGCTCGCTGCAGGGCAATGTGACCCAGGATGTGGAAGAACGCACGCTGTACAATTCGCTGCGCGGTTTCGTGCGCGGGGGCGTGCCCGATCTGGCCTTTGCCTGGTTGGAAGAGGCCATCGGTGAAAATCCCGATCGGCATTTCTATTACAAAGTGCAGTTCGCCATGTACCAGGGCCTGGGTCGTGGGCCCGAGGCCCGCGGCGTCATGGACGCCTGGAAAAAAGTCAGCGGCGAGGTGGACCCCGAGATGTTCCGCGGCATGGAAGAATTGCAGCGCGGGGCCGAACAGCGTGAGCAGGGCCTGATCGAAGACACGGTCAATAAAGGCCTTGGAGGTCAATAGCATGGAATCCGCCGAATTGCAGGAAATTGTAGGCTCATTGCCGGATCGGGTCACGGCCGTGCTCAAACCCGGGGCTAAAGTGGTGGTGACCGGCTGCGCAGGCTTTGTGGGCAGCACCGTGACCGAGGCCCTGTTGGAGTTGGGCTGCCACGTGACGGGTGTCGACTGCCTCACGGATTATTACGATATCGACCTCAAACACGAGAACATGTCGGGCTTCAAGGACCACGCCGATTTTACATGGGTCAAAGAAGATCTGCAGACCCTCGATGCGGTGGCGTTGCTGTCGGGCAAGGTGGCCTGTTTCCATCTGGCGGCCCAGGCCGGAGTGCGGGCCAGTTGGGGCGAGTTCTTCGAAGAATATCTGGGGCGCAATGTGATGGCGACCCAGCGCCTGCTGGAAGCCTGTCGGCATCCGGAAGTGAAATCTTCCCTGGTGCGTTTTGTGTATTCCAGCAGCAGCTCTGTTTATGGCGACCAGCCCGAATTGCCGGTCACCGAACAGGCCTTGCCGCAACCGCGCTCGCCCTATGGCGTGACCAAGATGGCGGCCGAGCACCTGTGCGTGCTGTACAGCATGAATTTCCAGGTGCCCACCAGCAGCCTGCGCTACTTCACGGTTTTTGGCCCGCGCCAAAGGCCGGACATGGCCTTCCGCAAGTACATCGAGGCGGCCCTCGACGGGCGAACTTTCGAAGTGTACGGCGACGGTAGCCAGACCCGCGATTTTACCTACGTGGGCGATGCGGTGCGCTCGAACCTGTTGGCTGTCAGTTGTGACGCCGACTGGGAAGTCTTCAACACCGGTGGCGGCAGCCGCA
>DAOVTU010000032.1 GCA_030632925.1 Candidatus Krumholzibacteriia bacterium
TGACCTTTTTTGTGCTGATTGTCTCGTTTTCATCCATGCAGGAGACAAAATTCCAACAGGCGGCCAGTTCGCTCAAGGATGCTTTTGGCGTCTTGTCGGCCTCTGAATCGGTCATCGCCTTCAACCAGCCCCTGGTGCCGGCCCACAATCCGTCTGAAGAAGAAGCCGACACCCTGTACGAAGTGCGTGCGGTGGAAAAGTTCATCCTGGATGAGGGTCTGGACAAGCAGGTGGCTGTCGAGGTGCGCGAAGATGGCGTGCTATTCCGGCTCAACGCGCCGTTCCTGTTCAAATCCGGTGGCGCAGAGCTGGCCGAAGAGCCCAAAGGCGTGCTGGAGGAGATGTCCCGCTTTTTTACCAAATTCCCCTACAAAATCGAAATCGAAGGGCATACGGACGACATTCCCATCGGTTCGGCAAAATTTCCTTCCAACTGGGAGCTTTCCGCAGCCCGAGCGGTGACTGTGGCACGATACTTCCAAAGCGTGGGTATGCCGCCTTCGCGCATTGCCGCTACCGGTTACGGGGAATTTCACCCCATCGCCGACAACGCAACGCCCGAGGGACGCGAAAAGAACCGTCGGGTGGAGATATTCCTGCATTTGAACAGGAAAGACCTGGCTCAGGAACGTGAATTGCCCTTTAGCGACTCACCGATCCAGCTCAACGAGGTCGAGCCCAAGCCAGTCGAGACGAAGAAAAAGACGGAAGAAAAAGTGCCGGTGCGACCAATTATCAACCCGGTGACCGGCAAACTGGGCGTCCTGCCCATCAATAAGTAGCCTCAAGGAGCCGAACATGGCTGACAAAGAAACCGAAGTTGTCGAAGAAGAAGGCAAGTCCAAACTGGCCATTTTCGAGAACAAGGCCATCCTGCTGGGCGTCATCGTGATTGTCCAGGCTGTGATCGCCATTGGTCTCACCCAGTTCGTGATTGTGCCCAAACTGGGCGTACAGGGTGCCGATATGGCCGACTCAGCTCCGGCGAAAGAGGTGGACGCGACCATGCCCGAGATGGGCGTATTGCTGGGCCTCGAAGAAATCATCGTGACGTTGGCCGGAAATCCCAAACGACCTCGCTACCTGCGGATCAGCGTCAACATCGAGTTGAAGGATCAGCTGACGGCCGATGTGGTGGCCACCAGGCTGCCCCAGCTGCGCGATATCGTGATCATGGCCCTGTCCGATATGACAGCCGAAGAGTTGTCTCAACCGCAGGGCAAGAAGGGCCTGCGGGACGAAATCTTCCGCCGGATCGATGAGAAAATGCCCGAGGGCATCCTGATGAACGTGTACTTCTCCGACCTTGTTGTGCAATAGAAACCGAGGCAGAACGTGGCACCTGAAGACAGCAACACTCTGGACAACGATCTGGACCTGGACGCCGCCATTGGCGCCGCCGAGGACATGGTGGGGGCCGTAGGTGGCGCCGACATGGACCTGGACGATGTCATGAACGCCGACTCGGATGACGAGCTGTCCCTTGACGGTCCGCGAAAATATGATTTTAACCGGCCGCACAACATCTCACGCGCCTTCGAACAGAACCTGCAGTCCATTGCCGAGAATTTCGCCAAAACTGGCGGCATCGATTTCACCAGCCTGTTGCGCATGACCGTGGGCGTGGAATACAAGGGCCTGCACCAGTGCTCATTCGCCGAATACCTGACCGAATTGCCCAACCCCACCTGTGCCTCAATGGTGACCTTGAGCCCTTTGAAGGGTTATTCGCTGCTGCATCTGGATCTGGGTATGTGCTTTGTCTTCATGAAGAAGCTCATGGGCGGCGCGCCAGTCTCCGAAGACACCGTGCGCGAATTTACCGAAATCGAGCGTGGGATCAACGCCGGACTGGTGGAGAGATTCCTCGAGATTTTCCGCAAGAGCGCCACCAAGCTGGTTCATCTGGAGCCGGGCTTTGTATCGCTGGAGAACAATCCGAACTATCTCAGCGGCATCGCCGAGGGTGAAGCCCTGGTGATCATGAAATTTCAGGTGAAACTCGATACGGTCGAAGGGCCGGTCGAAATCGCCATACCGCTGTCAGCCTTTGGGCCGGTGCGGGACAGTTTTGACCCCGAAGACGCCATCGAACTGCGCACCGGAGATGAGCTGCGGGACGACCGTCGCAAAATCATCGACATGGTTCGCACCACAGGCAGCGAACTTGTTGTCAGCCTTGGCGAAATCGGCTCCAACCTCGAGGAAATCCTGAACATGGCCGTAGGCGACCTGATCCATCTGCCCCAAGCAGTGGACGCCCCGCTGACGGTGCATGTGGAGGGACAGGAAGCCTGGCTGGGCGATGCAGGGCGTATCGGACAGCAACGGGCCATCAAGCTTATTCAGCAGTTGAACAAGGAGTAGCCGCACATGTCCTTCGATGAAAACACGACTCCCGAAGACCAGACAGTCGCCGTGGCCGACCAAGGCACCGGACTGGACCTGGAATCGGAATCCCTGCTGGAGGATCTCAGCACTGAAGTGGGGCAGGCGGGCAACCTGGACATGCTCCTGGATGTGAACCTGAAGATCTCGGTGGAATTGGGCCGGGCCCAGCTGAAGTTCCGCGATGTGCTGAATTTGTCCACGGGCTCAGTAGTCGAATTGGGTCGCCAAACCAGCGAACCGGTGGACATTCTGGTCAATGGAGCACTTTTGGCTTCGGGCGAAGTCGTGGTCGTCGATGACCACTTCGCCGTGCGCATCACCAAGCTTTTGAACCGCATCGAACGCCTGAAGCGGGTTCTCTGATGCTCTGGAGCACGAGCCTGCTGGCGGCCGTGACCGCTGACACCACTTTTGGCGGCAGTGGCATATCCTGGTGGCAAACCGTGGGTGGCCTGCTGGCTGTTTTTGGTCTCTTGATGGTGAGCATGAAGTTTCTTGGCAAGCTGAACCGCCGCAACGGTGGGGCCGAGGCCAACGTGCTGACCGTGTGGCCGTTGGGCCCCAAGCGGGAAATTCAAGTGCTGCGTCTGGGTGACGACGTGCACTACATCTATCGCCACGAGAACGCCATGGTGCTGCTCA
Organism: Candidatus Krumholzibacteriia bacterium; assembly: GCA_030632925.1. Taxonomy (GTDB): domain Bacteria; phylum Krumholzibacteriota; class Krumholzibacteriia; order LZORAL124-64-63; family LZORAL124-64-63; genus JAGRNP01. Next base: position 3,034 of record DAOVTU010000032.1, read on the forward strand.
AGCAGGAACCATTGGCCGAGTTTGAACGCACCCGTAACCAGGCCGGGACCGACACCGAGCCCCAGGGGTGGAAGCGCTTTTTCCCCAACGGATTGCCCTTTGCCATGTCGGCGGCAAAATCTGCCGCTCCTGCACCGGACCTGACCAGTTCCTGAACGATTCCCTGCCAATATTTTGAGGAGCCAGCCCGTCCACTTCACAGTGTGACGGGTTTTTCCGGTTTTAGCACTTTGTAACTTAGCCTGCAACAACACCATACGAGGCCATCGTTGCCGATGCGAGAACCGGGGCAGTGGCACGACCATTGCCTATCCAGACAAGATGGCCGGCCTGATCCCCGGCAAAAACCGCCTGTTTCCGGAAAGAAGAAGCTCTTGTTGCAGACCCCTTTCACCACTGTCAGTCCCGCCGCCCGCTGGGTTGCTGTTTTGGTCCTGATGTTCGTGACTGCCGCCGGCAGTCCGGTCTTCGCCCAAGCCAACGATCAAGCTGCGAGCGTTATCGAGCCCATCGATCTGACACCGCCGACCTCAGCGCCGATCACCCTGACTCTTGAGGGCGCCACGGGACCTGAAGGCATGGATTCGGCCCTGAAGATCCTGATCCTGATGACGGTGCTTTCCCTGGCACCGGCGTTCCTGATCCTGCTGACCAGCTTCACCCGTATTGTGATCGTGCTGGGTTTCTTGCGGCAGGCCATTGGCGCCAATCAGGCGCCCAACAACCAGATCATCATCGGCCTGGCGCTGTTCCTGACCCTGGTGGTCATGTCGCCGGTGCTCGAGGAAATGAATACGACAGCCATCCAGCCCTTCATGAACGAAGAAATGAGCCAGGAAGAAGCCTTCACCAAGGTTCAGATTCCCCTCAAGGAGTTCATGCTCAGCCAGGTGCGCGAAAAAGACGTCGCCCTGTTCCTGGACCTGACCAATACCGACGCCCCGGACGAACCGACGGCCCTGCCCATGCTCGTGGTCATTCCAGCCTTCGTGCTCAGCGAACTGAAGACTGCCTTCCAGATGGGCTTCATTCTCTTCATTCCGTTCCTGATCATCGACATGGTGGTCGCTTCGGTCCTGATGTCCATGGGTATGATGATGCTGCCACCGGTGCTCATCAGTCTGCCCTTCAAGATCTTGCTCTTTGTGCTCGTCGACGGGTGGTTCCTGGTCGTCAAATCCCTTGTCCAGGCCTTCCAATAGGCACGAAAGGTCCCTGAAATGACCGCAGAAACAGTCATCGAAATCGGCCAATATGCCATGCGCACCGTGGTTTTCGTGGCGGGCCCCATGTTGCTGGCCGGCATGATCGTCGGTCTGGCCATCAGCATCTTCCAGGCAGCCACCCAGATCAACGAAATGACCATGACCTTCGTGCCCAAGATCCTGACGGTCTTTGTCGTCCTGATCTTGAGCCTGCCCTGGGCCATCAGCCAATTGACCGGATTCACCGAAGACATGTTCGCTCGCATCGCGAACATGTAGCCGTCTCGGCAGGAGCACCCTCGACCAGGAGAACCTGTGCAATTCGATCTCGACATCACTCTCATGGCCATCACCGCAGCACTCTTTGTGCGCTTTGCCGTGTTGATGGCCACCCTGCCCCTTCTGGAATTGCGTACGGTGCCGCCGTTGTGGCGCTTTGCCATGGCTTTCTGCTTTGCGCTGGCCCTGGCTCCGGCGGTGCGCGAAGCAGTGCCCTACGGTGCGATGGATCTGCGCTGGCCTGTCCTGTTGATGGAAACTGTCCACTCGCTGGTGATCGGGGCCATGATCGGCTTCACCATCAATCTGCTGTTCACAGCGGTGCGCTTCGCAGGTTCGGTGGCCGGTATGCAGATCGGGTTTTCCATCGTCAACGCCTTTGACCCCATGACCAACTCGCAGGTTTCGATCATCTCTCAGCTCTACTACATCCTGGCGGTCATGCTGTTTTTCAGCACCGGGGCCCATCAACTCCTGGTGGGAGCCATGTTCCAGTCCTGCGTGGCTTTGCCGCCCTTCGGGACCATCGACATGGCGGGTGGGGCTTGGTACTTGCTGAAAGAGTTCGGCACCGTGTTTTCGACCGGCGTGCGCATCGCCGCCCCGGTCATCGTGGTCCTGCTGCTGGTGAGCGCCTCGATGGGCGTCATCGTCAAGACCGTACCCCAGCTGAACGTGCTGGTTGTGGGGTTTCCCGTCAAAATCGGGGTGGGCCTGATCACATTTGGCTTGTCGCTGGTCTTCTTCAAGACCGTGACCATGGGCCTGATTGCAGGCATGGAGGACCAGCTGGCAAGAGTGCTGCTGGCCATGCGCTGACCGCAGGCTGGCAAACGACTTGGCACCTCGCCTAACGGCGAAAATGCGTGCCGAAAAGGGACTTCGGTCCTGGGCAACGAAACAGGCGACTGGATAATCGACCAAGGAGGTGAGTGATGGCAGACGGCGAAACCGGCGAAAAAACAGAAGCAGGTACTGGTAGACAACGCGAAAAAGCGCGCGACGAAGGAACGGTAGCGAAGAGCCAAGAGGTCAGTTCTTCGATCCTGTTGATGATCGGCGTCACCATCCTCGTGGCCGGCAGTGCCCATTTTGCCCGGGTCCTGGGCGAAAACACCTCTTACCTGCTGAGCCAGGCTCACATTCTGGGCCCCAGCAACCAGTTTGGCGTGCGCGAACTGATGAGCAACAACCTGAGGGTGATCATGGTCGCTTTGGCGCCGCTGCTGCTTGGTGTTTTTATCGCCAGCATCGCCGCTAACGTGATGCAGGTCGGCTTCAAGTTTTCCTCCAAGTCCCTGGAGTTCAAAGGCAGCAAGCTGGACCCCATCAAAGGCATGAAGAAGTTCTTCCAGGCGACGGTCTACTTCGACCTGGCCAAGAACCTGATCAAGATCGGGCTCATTTCGGTACTGGCCTATTACACCATCAAGGGCGTGATGGATCAGGTGGTTTCCATGCCGTTGCTGAGCTTGCCTGCGGTAGTGGCCTTCGGCAAATCCCTCTTTATCAAACTGATGGCCAAACTGCTCTTCCTGATGGCCGTCATCGCCATCTTCGACTGGTTCTGGCAGAAGCACCGCTACGAAGAAAACATCAAGATGACCAAACATGAGGTCAAGCAGGAAGCCAAGGATGTCGAGGGTGATCCGCAGATCAAGGCCCGTATCCGCAACATGCAGTTCGAGATGTCCCGCAAGCGCATGCTGAATGATGTGCCTACTGCCGACGCGGTCATCACCAACCCGACTCACTACGCCGTGGCGATCAAATACATGTCCGGCTCGGCGGCGCCCATCGTGGTGGCCAAGGGCCAGGACAACATTGCCCAGATCATCAAGAAGATTGCGCGCAAGCACCGCGTGCCCGTGATCGAGAACAAACCGCTGGCACGAGGACTGTACGCCCAGACAGAGATCGGGAATCCCATTCCCGAAAGTCTCTTCCAGGCCGTCGCCGAAGTGCTGGCCTACGTGTACCGACTCAAAAAGGCCTGATAGGGCCGCAGGAGAACGAAGTTGTCGCAGGATACAGCCATTGACCGGGACCTGATTTTAGCCAACAGTAATCTGTTGAGTGCCGCTGCAGTGCTCGCGATTCTGGGCCTGATGGTCATACCGGTGCCGCCCGTGATGCTGGATCTGATGCTGACGTTCAGCATCTCGTTCTCGGTCACGGTGCTCCTGGTGGCGCTCTATCTCAAGGAGCCCCTGCAGTTCAACGCCTTCCCGTCCCTGCTGCTGATTCTCACCCTGATGCGCCTGTCACTGAACGTGGCCTCGACCCGTTTGATTTTGAGCAAAGGCTCGGCGGGGCAGGTCATCCAGAGCTTTGGCGATTTTGTCGTGGGTGGCAATTACATCATCGGGGTGATCGTCTTCATCATCCTGGTGCTGATCAACTTCATGGTTATTACGAAGGGTTCAGGGCGTATCGCCGAAGTGGCGGCGCGGTTCACCCTTGATGCCATGCCCGGTAAGCAGATGGCCATCGATGCTGATCTGAATGCCGGCATGATCACCGAGAAAATCGCCCGCAAGCGCCGGGACGAAATCGCCCGCGAAGCTGAATTCTTTGGCGCCATGGATGGTGCCAGCAAGTTCGTCAAGGGCGACGCCGTGGCCGGTATCATCATCACCGTGGTCAACATCGCCGCCGGCTTCATCATCGGCATGGTGCAGATGAATATGCCGGCCAGCGAAGCCTTGAGCCGTTTCACGATTCTCACCGTGGGTGATGGTCTCGTGAGCCAGATTCCGGCCCTGTTGGTTTCCACGGCCGCCGGTCTCGTGGTCACGCGCTCAAGCAGTTCGCTGAATCTCGGCCAGACGCTGACCCTGCAGATCTTCCGCCAGAAAAAGGCGCTCTACCTGGCGTCCGGCGCCATGGTCATTTTTGCGATCATTCCCGGATTGCCGACAGTTCCGTTTCTGACCTTTGCCATCGGAACGGCAATCGTCTCGCACTTCATGAGCAAGCGGGTCGCGGACTACGACGAGGCCGAAGTGGCCCGCGATGAGGCCGATGTGGTCGAAGAGGCGACAGCCGCCGAAGAGCCGGAAGGCATCCGCAGCGAAGACCTGTTCGTCCTGGACAAACTCGAACTGGAGATCGGTTACGGCCTGATTCCCCTGGTGGATGAAGCGCGCGGCGGCGACCTGTTGCACCGCGTGGGCAACATCCGGCGCCAGGTGGGCAACGAGCTGGGCATCTTTATTCATCCGATCCGCGTGCGGGACAACCTGCAGCTCGGCGCCCAGGACTACGTGATCAAACTCAAGGGCGTGGAAATCGCGCGTTCGGAGCTGAAGCCCGACCGCCTGCTGGCCATGAGTACCCGGCCGGACACCGGCGAAATCGACGGCATCGCGACCACCGAACCGGCCTTCAACCTGCCTGCCGTGTGGATCGAAAAGGACCAGAAGGCCAGCGCCGAAATCGAGGGCTTCACCGTGGTGGAACCGGCCGCAGTGCTGGCGACTCATCTGTCCGAAATCGTGCGCGGTCACGGCGATGAATTGATCAGCCGCCAGGACGTCAAGGACATGTGCGAGTCCATTCGCGAATTCGCGCCGAGCCTGATTGAAGACCTGATTCCGGACAAGGTGCCCGTCAACACATTGCACAACGTGCTGCGAGCCATGCTGCACGAACGCATCCCGGTCAAGGACATCGTGACCATTCTCGAGACCATGGCCAACTACACGGCTGCCGGCATGGGCACCGACTACCTGGTGAGTAAAGTGCGCGAGTCCCTGAGCCGTTCGATCACCGCCTTGTACACCGAACCCGACGGCCAAATGTACGTGGTGTCTCTTCATCCGGAGACCGAAGCAGTGCTGATGCAGGCTGCTCGCGAGTCCGAAAACGTGGGCGGCGTCGTGCTCGACCCTCTGTTTACCCGCAATTTCCTGGGCAATCTGGAAACCGTGTTGCGCACGGCCTACTCCAGCGGACCGCCGCCGGTGCTTCTGGTGCCCACTCCAATTCGTCTTTTTGTCAAGCGGCTCATCGAGCCCACTTACCCCAACTTGGCCGTGATGGGCTACACCGAAGTTTCTTCTTCGGCGAACATCCATTCGGCAGGAACGGTGGTGACCAATGCGATCCCACAGGAACAGCAAGCCCACGGTTGATGGCGCGCCGGTTGTCGTGTCCGCCAACACTTTGAAGGAAGCCTACGCCATTGTGCGCGAGGACTATGGTGAAGATGCCATCATCCTCGGCACCCGCACGGTGAACCAGCGTCAGGAACTGGGCCTTGGCCACGAGCGCCAGGTGCAGGTCACTATCCAGATGCCCGGCGCAACGGTACCGGCTTCGCCTTTGGGTCGCCGTGGAGGACCAGGCGCCCTGGACCGCATCCTGGCCGGGCACAGTGAAGTCAGCGAGGCGAACAAGTCCCAGGCAGTGGAGCAGGAAATCGAACGCGAGGTCAATCGCATCGAGGAACTGGTGTCCGCCATTGCCGAAGACCACGCCCGGCTTTCCAAATTGCGTCTGTCCTTGTGTGACAACCCGCTGGCCGAAACCCTCATCGAAAACGGTGCCACAGCTGAGGCCGTCAATACCCTGTTGACCCGCTTCATCACCGAGACGGGATCCGACGTGCACGACCGACCGGCGGCCGTGAGTTGGCTAACCGAAAACCTGCGCGCCAGCAACTGCACCTGGGAAGACTTCTACGGCTGCCACGCGTTCCTGGGTGAAAGCGGCAGCGGACGTTCGGACCTGGTTCTGACCGCCGCCGGCATCCTGCAGAACATGGGGCGGCGCACACTGGTGCTGAGCCTGATGCCCGGCAACAATGGCGACATCAAACGGCTGCAACTGGAAGCCGCTCTCAAGGGATTCGACGCTGCGGTCATCAAGAAGGAAAGCCAGTTGGCCAGTACCGAAAAGCATCTCGCCGAATACGACGTGGTGCTGGTGGACATGCCGGATCTGCATCACGAAGTGATGGGCGAAGACGGGCAGGTTCACGCCTGGCTGGCGCGTAATACGTCTTTCCACCGCCACCTGTTGGTGCCCATGGACAAGGACCCCCGCGACATGAGCAGCCTGAATCTGGCCTCTCGTAGCTGGAATTGTGACTGGCTGGCCGTCAGCCGGACCGACATGACCAACCGTCCGGCCAAAATGCTGGATCTGCTGGAACGAATCCCGGTACCGGTGAGCCTGATCGGCAAGGATCCCGCCCGGACCGGCTGCCTGGAGATTGCGCAGAGTGATCGTGTTCTGGACAGCATGCTGTCAGGCACGACGACTGAAGATTTCACGCCCGGCGTGGAAGCCCAAAACACCCCTGTGGCGGCTGAGACCGCGGAAGTGGCCTGGTGATGTACCAGATTGTCCACAACCTGGCCCTGGGGGCCACTCTCATAGCCTTGGTGGCCAGTCTGTGGCAGGACTGGGGGACCTTCACCACGATCAAGCGCATGCTCATCAGCTACTTGGGATTCTTCTTCCTGGGCGCCCTGATGGCCCTGGCTGTGAAATTGGTGGGGGCGTTCGAAAACAATCCTGAGGATGACCAAAACGAGCCCGATGGCGGCTCTCGTAAAGTAAAGAAAACCTGATGCTGTGCAATGAGTTAAACAGATATAGACGGCAGTTGGGCTCATGGCACGGAACCTGCAAACATGGGTTTGCACTTCACACCAGAAAGGTTTGACAATGACCGAAACGATTCAGATTGCTCACCACGAAATGTGGGAGCGCTGTTGCCAGAAAGAGGATCACGAGGCCCGCCAGGAGGCCCGTCGGGATCTGGTTGATATTTATGCGCGCATTGTCAAATACGTAGCCGGCCGCATGGCCATCGGGCTGCCCCACTACGTCGAATTCAATGACCTGATCAGCGCCGGATTGCTGGGCTTGATTCAGGCTATCGACAATTTCGATCCCAACCGCGGGATCAAATTCGAAACCTACGCCATTCCGCGCATCCGGGGTTCAATCCTGGATGAGTTGCGCAGCCAGGACTGGTTTCCCCGGTCACTGCGGCGCAAGGCCAAACAACTGGAAGAGGCTTATAGCAGCCTTGAGGTAAGGCTCGGGCGCCCCGCTACTGACGCGGAAGTCGCCAAGCGACTGCAGATCGACGTGAGCGAACTGGACGGCATGGTGGGGGAGGTCTCCATCGCGACGATCATGAGCCTGGACGCCGATACCGGTGGCGACGACAGCGACAGCAGCAGCACCCTGGGTGACTATCTGGCCGACCCGCGCACTGAAGATGCCGAACAGGTCATGGCCCGCCAGGAAATGAAGGATCTCATCGGCGACCGCATGACCGAGTTGCCCGAGAAGGAACAACTGGTGTTGGTGCTGTACTATTACGAAGAACTCACCTTGAAGGAAATCGGGGAAATACTGGCCGTGACTGAAAGTCGCGTGTGCCAGATCCACACGAAGGCCATCCTGCGCCTGAAGGGCAAGATCGACCGTCATGAGGGCAAAAGCTCCATCGGCCAGATCACCCGCCAGATCAAGAAACGCCAGGATGATACGGACGAGAAGAAACCGGTTCCGGCCGGGTTGTCCGACGCTGTCAGTCGTATGGAGCCGGTCAATATCATGGCCTGCCTGACCGTATGCCAAGTGGGCACTGCTCTGGCGTGGTTGGCCAAGAATACTGCCGTCTGGCAGGGTGTTTCGGTGTAGTCGAAAGCGATTGGTGAATCATGGCAGCTGGCGACGGCGTTTCTCTTCCCACGACTCTGGCCCAAATGGGCAGCGTGGCCAAGACCCAGGCCAAGGGCCAACAGGCCCCGGCCCAGACGACGCCGTTTTCCGACCAGTTGAACCGTGACGACGATTTGAAAGTGCAACGGGTCTAGGAAACCGACGAGGCCGCGAAGCAGGAAGTCGACCGTGACGGCAAGAATGCAGACAAGCGTAAAAGGCGGCGGCTGAAACGCAACCGTAAGCAGTTGATTGTTTTTGATTATTTCTATAGTCTCATCTATACCGAAGAAGAAGACGAAAGCCCGGAAGAAGAACAACTGGGCATCCTGATCGACATGCGCGTCTGACAACGCGCCACCGGAAGGCAGATCGTGAACTGGAGCCAGATACAAACCCTATTTGACGGACAGGGCATGGTCTTCTGGGCCGCTTTGGCCGCAGTGGCCCTGGGCCTGACCCTGCTTTCGGTTTCCATCATTTTCCAGGTGCGCAAAATGCTGTCCAACAGCAAATTCCTCCGCCGCAGACGCTCTATGCAGCCCAACACGGCGACCACCACCGAGGCTCCCGCACCACGCATCACCATCACTGAAAATGGATACCAGGCCGCAGGTTTTGTACCCACTCCGGTAGTCGAAACCCCGGCCACGGCCTCCATCGACCCCAGGCTGGACGTTTTACTGGCCCGCCTGAAGTCTTCGGCCGACCGCCTGGACCGCATTCATGGCTCTCTGGGGCACAA
>DAOVTU010000480.1 GCA_030632925.1 Candidatus Krumholzibacteriia bacterium
GACCAGCAAGCTGTGCAGGGCAACCAGAATGAGGCCCCATTTTTCGAGGTTCACCCAGGTGATCAACCCGCCGACGCGGGCAGCTCCCACCAGATGTCGGCTGGCTGGGGCGGTTGGCGTGGTGTCGCCGGGCATCCGAGACGGTCGAGTTCTGCCAATACGGCTGCTTCGGCCACCGGAATGGCCGCTTGCACCGCTGGCGACAGGCCCACTTCCAGATTGCAAACCACATCCGGGATCACACCCACCAACAGCACTTCATGCGGGTCGTCGCCCGCGAACTGCAGGCCCAGGAGGGCCTCTTTCACGCCCGGATCATGGGGGCTGACCCGTGGACCGGGGGCGTGCCTGAGGACTTCATCCTTGTTGTAAAGCCGCAAGGCACCGGGTTCGCCTTCGCTCTTGACGACATCGACCAGGATCACGACTTCATGTCCGGCCAGATGAGGGTGCAGGTCCAGGCCCGGAGTGCCCAGGTCTTCAATGATGACTCCGGCCGGGAAGTCGTACCCGGCCGAGAGGTGAGCGATGACGTGTGGGCCGAGGGCATCGTCGCCCATCAGGACGTTGCCCAGGCCGAGTACGGCGACTTTCATCACAGTGTCCGCACACTGCCGATCTCGTTGCCTTCCACATCCAGGGCGTGCACGGCGCAAGCGATGCACGGATCAAAGGAGTGGATCGTGCGCAATACTTCCAGCGGGTTTTCGGCGTCGGCAATGGGGTTGCCCACCAGTGAGGCTTCGTAGGGCCCCGGCCGGTTTTTGGCGTCCCGCGGACCGGCGTTCCAGGTCGACGGTACGACCGCCTGGTAGTTGCTGATCTTGCCGTCGTCAATGACCACGAAGTGCGCCAAGGTGCCGCGCGGGGCCTCGTGGAACCCGAAGCCCATCTGGTGCCCACTGAATTCAGGCTTATTGAAGGTGGTGGTATCGCCGGACGCAATGTTGTCCACCAACAGCTTCCAGTGCTTCTGGGATTGCTCACAGATAACCGCCGTGCGCACCGCCCGGGCCAGATGCCGGCCCAGAGTCGAGTGCAGGTGCTGGGGCCCGACCTGAATACCGGCCACCTTGCTGGCCAGATCAATGGCAAAGGTCAGCCACTTCACGGTTGGTTCATGGCCGCTCTTGAAGCCGGCCAGGATTTGGGCCAGGGGCCCGACCTGCATGACCTCATCCTGGAAGCGGGGCGACTTGATCCACGAGTACTTGCCGTCTTCCTGGAAGTCGGTGTACTGGGGTTCGGTCGAACCTTCATAGGGATGCTTTTCACCATCCCCGGCGTACCACGAGTGGGCAATGCCTTCGGTCACGTTGTCGGCAAAATATTTGTCTTCAAACGTGTCGATGGACTTGAAGGTGTTCAGGTCGCCATTCATGATCGTGCCGCCGGGCAGATCAAACTTCGTGCCCTTGGCATCAAGGGGCAGGTCAGGCACGGCCAGGTAGTTGGTCACGCCGGCGCCATAGGCCAGCCAGTCCGGATACATGGCGCCGATGGCGCACACATCGGTCAGGTACACGTGCTGGATGAAGCCCTGCATTTCATCGAGCAGATCCTTGATCCGGAACAGGGTGTTCATGTTGATGGTCGATTGGTTGTCCAGATTGATGGCGTTGGCCACGCCGCCGACGGCCAGGTTCTGGATGTTTGGCGTCTTGCCACCGAGGATGGTCACGATCCGGTTGGCCGTGCGCTGGTAGTCCAAGGCCTGCAGGTAATGGCTGACAGCCATCAGGTTGACTTCGGGTGACAGCTTCATGGCCTTGTGGCCCCAATAGCCATTGGCAAAGATGCCCATCTGCCCACGTTCGACATATCCTTTCAGTTTGGCGTGTACGGCGGTGAATTCCTGCACGCTGTTGCGATGCCACGGCGAGAGGCTTTGGGCCAGTTTGGCTGTGGCGCCGGGGTCGGCCTTCAAGGCCTCGACGACATCCACCCAGTCCAGGGCCGACAGGTGAAAGAAGTGCACGATGTGGTCGTGCATGGCGTGGGCCGACAGGATCAGGTTGCGGATGAACTGGGCGTTCAGGGGAATCTCGCAAGCCGTGGCATTTTCCACGGCCCGGACCGAGGCGATGGCGTGCACGGTGGTGCATACGCCGCAAAAGCGCTGGGTGAAAAGCCAGGCTTCGCGGGGATCGCGTCCGATCAGGATGTTCTCGATGCCGCGCCACATCTGGCCCGAAGACCAGGCTTTGGTCACCTTGCCGCCGTCAACTTCGACGTCGATGCGCAGGTGTCCTTCAATTCTCGTGACCGGATCAACAGTGATTCGCTTGCTCATATCGGCCCCTTATCGTCCCTCAGCAGGCACAGGTGACGTGCCGCCGAGAATCGGGAAGTTTTTTACCAAAAGGATAAAGACCATGATTTCCACAGCCACGAGGCCGAGGGTGATCACGATTTCAGGAATACTCGGGAAGTACGACCAACCGGGGCCGGGATCGAAGGCCACCAGGTAGGCGTCAAAGCGGTACAGGGTGCCGGCCAGGATGATCATGAAACCGGCGCGGAACATGCAACCGACTTTGGCTTTGCCCTGTCCGGTGGCCAGGCCGATGGCGGGCAGCAGGAAGAGGGCTGTCTCGATCCAGAACATGACACTCAGGAGGCCGCTGCTGAACAGCAGCCCGGCCTTGCCCTGGATCACGATGTCACCCAAGCGGAACGCCACGAAGAAAAACAGAATGCCTGAAATCACGCCCGAAAGGGAGGCCAGCATTTTGTCTTCGCGTTGGCGATTAAAAGCGCGACTGGAAAGAGTCGATTCCATCACCACCATGGCGTAGCCCATGCCGATGCAGGACACCAGGAAAAGGAACGGCAGCCAACCGGTGTGCCACAGGGGATGCAGCCGGGGACCAGCCAACATGATCACTGAGCCGAGAGACGACTGGTGCATCGTCGGCAGGACCATACCGAGGGCAATGAACCAGATCAGCGACTTGTCCATGAAACGGCCGAAAGTTCGGGCGAATCGGGCCCAGCCCTGGTTTGAACTTGTAGCCCATTTCTCCATGAAGGCCGGCGAGAGCTCTATCCACAGCACAATCATGTAGGCCATGACACAAAGAGCCACTTCCAGCAGCGCCGAATCGAGGTTCCACTTGCCCACTGAAATGGGGATGCGCCAGATGAGCCAGGGCCGTCCCACATCGATGACGATGCCCACGGCGGCGATGGTGTAACCCAGCGCACTGGTCAGCAGAGCAGGGCGCACCAACGGATGATACTTGCCCTTGTTGAAGATGTAGACCATCAGGGCGATGGCGTAGCCACCACAGGCCAAGGCGGTGCCGGACACCACATCAAAGGCAATCCAAAGCCCCCAGGGGTAGCCGTCATTCAGGCCGGTCGAGGGGCCGAGGCCTACGGTGAAGCGCCAGACGACCAGGGCCATGCCCACCAGGAAGACCCACAGCAGACAACGCAGGGTGGGTGTTAGGAGGGGGCCGCCCACGGCTGTCGGTTTGTCGTGACTCATGCTTCACCTCCGTCTTTATTTTTGGTCCGGCGGTTGCGGAGCATCACGC
>DAOVTU010000615.1 GCA_030632925.1 Candidatus Krumholzibacteriia bacterium
GAGGAAGCCTACGATTGCTACGACCAGGTGGACGTGACAGAGTTGGTGAATGAGGCTGCGTTCTGGAAATGGCGGGTGTTCAAGCTGAAAGAACAAAAAGCATTTTGTGCAGCAAAGCTGGAGAAGTATGATAAAGCCAGAGAAATTCTGGAAAGTCTTTTTACAGAGTTGGGGTCGCTGTCGTGCGAGGAGGCTCAGGAAGACGTTGTGGATTTGGAGGACTCAGTAACTCTGGTCACTCAAATTTTCAGGGATCAGGCCTTGCTCGAGCGATTAAAAGAAATTGTACGTAAATCCGACTTGGATTTTCTATACAAAGACAGACTGAAAATCGACTCGAAGGGAGATTCAAAATGAATGAAGACACTTTGGTCGTTGTTGGTGTTTGCTTTCTTCGACTTGATGAGCAGGGAAAGATACGAAGAAATGAAGTCTACTTCGATCCCACCGTGCTCGTGAGAGGGTGAGATGAATACATCATTATTCTGGATATTGGTTATTGTGGTTGGGTGTGTGGTGGCTTTCGCGGGTCACCGCCTGTTGCTGTGGATGGAGTCGAAAGGGTGGATATTCTACCGCCACTCCGGCAATAGCGGCGGAGCGTTGGGGAACGCGTTTATGGCGGTGCATTCTATGTTGGATTCTGAAGCCGGGCGAGCAGCTGAATCCAGGCTTCATGAGGAAAAGAAAGAATCGGAGTCTGGTGAACCCCCGATTTCCGGAGCGTGATTGATTCGCTTTCCAGCAAATCCTGAAGCCGACGATCGCGTCTGTCACGCTAAAAGCTGAAGCCAACATTGAACATCCCAAATAGTGAGTATCCACCGCAGTTGTTCAGGGGGAACTTAAAATGCACGTCCTATTTATCTGTACCGAGAATCTGCTGAGGAGTCCTACTGCGGAACACGTTTTTTCACGGGTTCCAAGTCTGGAGTGCGCGTCGGCTGGCCTGTCCGTTGATGCCGAAAATCAGGTGGTGCCGGAATTGCTGGCGTGGGCGGAAAAGATTTTTGTAATGGAACAGATGCATGTGGATGAGTTGGCTGAACGGTTTGGCGGCCAATGCGATTTCAGCAAAGTTGTTTGTCTCGAAATTCCTGACAATTACGACCGTATGGAGCCTGCACTCATTGAAATTCTAATGGAGAAAGTGCCGCCCCATTTGACAGGGAAGAGAGATCCCAAGTAGTTTTTGGAAATGTGGTGTTTCGATTTTGAATGGCACAAAAGGGGGGAGATTCCATGGCTTTATATGCCAGACTCATCTGGTGCTTCGCTCTTCTGACATTTGTCTCGGGCTGCGCCACATACCAAAGCGCGTCCTTGCCCGGCCACAAAGCCAATAATCCGCCGCCTCAAGATGAAACATCGATGGTCAAAATAGGCGCTGGTGTCAGGGTGACTTTGCTCAACGGAGATACGGTCACTGGGGAAGTCGTGCAGGTGTCCGAAACTGAAATCGTGGTGGACAGTTTTGGAAATTTTGGAATTGATCGCCGGTCGTTCTCCATGGACGATATCCAAAAAATTGAAACCGAGAACTATTCAAAAAGCGAAGAGAGATTCGCCAAGACGGCGGCAATTTCCATAGGGATTGTATTTGTGGGCCTGGCGCTCATTGCCTATAGCCTGCGTGGGCTGGGAGAAATGAACTAGTGCCCACTTCGCTGGGGCAACACGTCTGAAAACAGATACGGCTTGCTACTCGGGGCAAACCACTGCCCGTCCGGCACCTGCTCCAGGCCGGCGCCAAAAACACCATTGAGCAGCACTATAAAGGTGTTGGCCGCCATTTCATCATCGCGCAGGGAGATGTCCACGCCTTCGGGAACATACCACGCATTGTAGATCCCAAATCTTTCCTGATGGTCCGAAGCTGCGGCATCTTCCCAGTCCAGGCCTGCGCCCGGCCCGTGGTCGCCTTGGATGATGATCACCGGCGGTCGCGGCGAATTGGCAAGAATCCCATCAACCGCTTCGCCCAGGCGCTGCATCACATAAGCGAACTGCTCACTGTACAGAGCCTTGTACGCAGCCGCATCAGACCCATGCCCGGCCCGCCAGTGGCTGCCGTCGGCAAATCCGAATTTTATGGGCGGGTTCAGCGGCCGGCCGGCCGCATCAAAAACAAATGGTGGGTGCGGCGCCAGGATGTGGGCAAATACAAACAGCGGTTGGTCGTCAACCAGCTCGCGGCGGGCATCCGGCAAGTGATCAAAGATGAAGTCCAATCGGCGACGCCGCAGTTCGTGGGAAAGATCAGCCGGCCCGTGCCCCAGCAATCGGTGCAGCAAAGGCAATAGCCCATCGTCCAGGACGTAGTACTCCAGGAATGTCGGGTTCAGCCGGGGTTGCCAGCAGCGATGCGGTTCAGCCATGCGGGTGACCGGATACCCGGAGGGAAACGCATCCAAAACATAGCCGGCTTTCCGCAACGCCATGGTGGCCCGGTTGTGGCTGATCATGCCGCGCAATATCCGGCGGTCACTATTTTCCGGATCGCGAATTTCCAGCAGATTCTGCAGGTGGTCCATGTTCAGGGTCGAAGCTGCCGACAACGCCGTCTGGGGATAGCTGCAGTTGCTGCGCTCCAGAACCTGAAAGCCACGATCCGTCAGAACATCCCGCAAGGCGTGCTGGGCCACGGGATAATTTTGGGACAGGAATTCCGGTTGGCCCAAGCCATCGACAAGCAGGTAATATATGTCAGGTGGGGGAGCTTGGTCGTCGTCAACAGAGAGTTGCAGGGTTTCGGCCCAGGGCTGGA
>DAOVTU010000234.1 GCA_030632925.1 Candidatus Krumholzibacteriia bacterium
GAGGAAGCGCTCCACGCGGCCAATACCGCCGGGCTCGCGACCCTTGTCCGGCTTGTTCAGCGTGCAAACCATTTCGCACTGGTCTTCCTGGGGGCAAACCCGGCCACAGATGGCGGGCAGGAAGTTCTTCTCTTTGATCTTCCGCAGGGCACCTTCGAAATCCTTCTTGCCGACCAGTTGCAGAAAGGCCGGAATATCAATGCCCACCGGGCAACCGGCGATGCAGGGTTTGGTCTTGCAGTCGATGCAGCGCAAGGCTTCCTGGTGTGCTTCATCTTCGGTGTATCCGAGAGGCACTTCTTCGAAGTTCATGATCCGGTCCATGGGAGCCTGCTCGCGCATGGGCACCTTGGTTTTGGACTTGTTGATGACCTTCTTCGGCTTCTTGACGTCGTCAGACATGGTGGTCTCTCCTTACCCGTTGTTGCCAAGGTTGCGGCTGTCCAGTTTGTCGGCGGCTTCTTCCATCTTGCAGCGGTGGTAACTGTCGCTCGCCGCGCGCTCTTCGGGCTGGTAGTAGGCCAACCGGGTAATCAACTCGTCAAAGTCCACTTCATGTCCGTTGAACTCGGGGCCTTCAACGCAAGCGAAGCGGGTCTTGCCGCCGACCGTGACGCGACAGGCGCCGCACATGCCGGTGCCGTCGACCATGATCGGATTCAACGAAGCCTGGGTCGGGATGCCGTGGGGCTCAGTCGTCTTGCAGACAAACTTCATCATGACGACCGGACCAATGGTGATCACTTCGTCGATCTTCTCGCCTTCTTCGATCAGATCTTCGAGGGCGTGGGTGACCATGCCCTTGCGGCCGTAGCTGCCATCGTCCGTCGTGGTGATGGTCATGTCGGCGAGGCTCATGATTTCCTCTTCGAGGATGAGCAATTCCTTGTTCCGGGCGCCGAGAATGGCGATGACCTTGTTGCCGGCTTCCTTGAGCGCCTGCACCTGGGGCCAGACCACGGCGTTGCCGATGCCGCCACCAACACAGACGACGGTCTTGTCAGTGGGGATGTCGGTGGCCTTGCCCAAAGGGCCAGCCAGATCGAGGATCTCGTCGCCCACATTCAACGCGCCCAGCATGGCGGTCGTTTTACCAACTTCCTGGAAAACCAGGGTAATGGTGCCTTTTTCGGGGTTGCGGTTGGCGATGGTCAGGGGAATGCGTTCCCCTTCATCGTTGACCCGCAGGATGATGAACTGACCCGCTTTGCCACGTTTGGCAATATGGTCGGCCTCGATCTCGAAGAGCATGGTCTTCGGGGCGAGTTCCTTGGTGTAGACGATCTTGTTCCCCACAGGTAGCTCCTTGCGAAGGGTGGAGTTGGTAGAGGTTTAACAGGGTGAAATGTAGTTTCCAGCGGGTGTGAAGCAAGAGGAAAAAGGGTGATAATGATTTGTATTATCAAGACTTAGCGGGTTTTGAGAATAGGTTAAAAAAAAGGGCTGCACTGGATCCGGAACGGGCCGCGGGGGGAGCGCTGCGCCATTCAGTGGATTTCCGTGTCAGCCCTTTTAAACCTCTGGCAATTTGCCAGTTCGAAGAAGGTTCAGACGGGGTACTGCACCTTTTGTGCCGTCGCGGTACCGATCGCGCTGACCAAAGCTTGACGGTCGCCAAATGTGCCCTATCGTTGGGCAATCCCTGAATGGGGGCCCTTTTTTTTCGGCGCGGGCAGAACTTCCCCGCCGGCAACCCCGGAAGACGGTTGCACTGTGCAAGACACACTATGCAAGACATCCGGCAGCAAGCAGGAGAAATGATGGAAAAGCTGATCCACCAGATGCTGGTTGAACTGGGCGAAGACCCCGAGCGCGAAGGCCTCGTCAAGACCCCCGAACGGGTGGCGCGGGCCTGGGGCGATATCACCGCCGGTTATGATCAGGACCCGGGCGAGATGGTGCGCAGCGCCCTGTTCGAAGCCGAAGGCAAAGAGATGATCGTCATCAACGACATTGATTTCTTCAGCGTCTGCGAACACCACATGCTGCCATTCTTTGGCAAAGCCCACGTGGCGTACATCCCCGGCAAGAAAATCGTCGGCCTCTCGAAGATTGCCCGCGTGGTGGAGGCCTATGCCCGCCGCCTGCAGGTGCAGGAACGCATGACGGCGCAGATCGCCACTTGTCTCATGGACAACCTTGAGCCACTCGGTGTTGCGGTGGTTCTGAAGGCTCAGCATCTGTGCATGATGATGCGGGGGATTCAGAAGCAGAATTCGCATGCCGTTACGTCTGAGATGTTGGGGTGCTTTAAGAATGATCCCAAGACTCGTGGGGAGTTTCTGACTTTGATTCGTCAGAAGCCTTGGGAGTAAGAGGGGCGCGGGAGCGATACATAGGTCCGTCCCCTGCTTAGGAAGATATGCGCGTGGACGGACCTATGTATCACTCCCGCGCCCCGGACCGGCGGCACACGAATGCGTCCGTTCCTGCCCCCGTTGGGGGTGGAACCTGCACCACTACCTTCACCCACCAACTCAAGTATGGGCTGAACCTCGTCCACCTGCACACAATCCCAAACGCCGCCTGAATCTCCGTGGAACGCCCCCATGAACGCCTCTAACTCTTTCAAAGTGGTGGGGGCTTTGCTCTCGTCTACGGCGGCATAGCAGTAGCCCGTTCCTGACACCGCGGGTTTAGCTACCGGGGCCTTTGTCTGAGGGTGGCGATGGTTGCGCAAGCTCGCACGTGAAAGCGGTTGGTAGGCGGCGACAGCCTTCCCCACATATACAAATACGCCCCGGAACAGCGCATCGCGAAGCGCTAAGCAGTTCCGGGGCGTATTTGTATATGTGGGGAAAGCCCTGTCGCCTCCTACAGCCCATTTTCCCCTAACCAGCGCTCGGATTCCATAGCCGCCATGCAGCCGGTCCCCGCCGAGGTGATCGCCTGGCGGTAGAAGTGATCCTGCACATCACCACAGGCGAAGATGCCCTCGACGTTGGTCGAAGTGCGGTCGGCGTTGGTGATCAGGTAGCCGTTTTCGTCCATGGTCAGTTGGCCGCCCAGGAACTGGGTGTTGGGGGTGTGGCCGATGGCGATGAAGCAGCCTGAGACTGCCAGGTCGCGCTTCTCGCCGTTGACGGTGTCCAGCAGGGTGACGGCCACCAGGTTGCCGTTCTCATCGGGCACGTACTTGTCGATGGTGCTGTTCCAGGCCATTTCGATTTTGGGGTGGGCCAGGGCCCGGTCCTGCATGATCTTCGAGCCGCGCAGCTCATCCCGGCGGTGCACCAGGGTGACCTTGGTGGCG
This sequence comes from Candidatus Krumholzibacteriia bacterium, assembly GCA_030632925.1. Taxonomy (GTDB): domain Bacteria; phylum Krumholzibacteriota; class Krumholzibacteriia; order LZORAL124-64-63; family LZORAL124-64-63; genus JAGRNP01. Next base: position 3,254 of record DAOVTU010000234.1, read on the forward strand.
AAGTTCGTCAGGTAGATCGCTTCTTCAAGTGCGGTGTCGCCACCGCCGACCACAGCGATTTCCTGATCGCGGAAGAAGAAGCCGTCGCAGGTGGCGCAGGCACTCAGGCCCTTGCCGAAGAAATCTTCTTCGCCGGGCAGGCCCAACCAGCGGGCGGTGCTGCCTGAGGCGATGATCACCGAGGGTACTGAATACTCGCCGGCGTTGGTGGTGACCTTGAAAGGTCGGCTGGACATGTCGATGGAAGTGACCGTCTCGCCCTTGATCTCGGTGCCGAAGCGTTCGGCCTGGGCGCGGAACTTCATCATCAGTTCGGGGCCGTCGATGCCATCAGGGAAGGCGGGGTAGTTTTCGACTTCGGTGGTGATGGTCAACTGGCCACCGGGCTGTTCGCCTTCGAACAGGAGATTGGGGATATTGGCCCGGCCAAGGTAAATGCCGGCCGTGTATCCGGCCGGACCGGAACCGACGATGATGACTTTGGGTTCTTTTTGATCGCTCATATTCAAACACTCTCTTGTTTGCCCGGAAAACCCCGGAAAGGCCTTGGGAAAGGATAATCTTAGCTTTCCCCGGTTATTTGCATGCCCGATACACTACGATGATCCCTCAGGATGTCAACCAACGACGTGCAGGGGAGGGGATTTCCCGGTTATTTTAGACGGGAAACCTTGACGAAACCCCCTTCAAGTACTTATTATACCCGCTTGCCAAACGAATCCGGGCCGATGCATCATTAAGGTGCAGGTCCTGACGGACGTTTTTGTGCGTCCGCTACTCGGGCCGCGTTTGCTGAATTGAAGCGCCCGCTCTGATTAATTCAGAGCCTGGCTGATCGATTAGAGCTTGTTGAATTAGAGCTTGGCCCAAATGACAAAGCCTGCCAATGGCTGGGGAGTATTAGCAATGTACGCCGTCGTGAAAATCAAGAACCAGCAGTACCGGGTCGCTCCCGACGCCACGGTTCAGGTGCCCCTGTTGGACAGTGAGGTCGGCGCGAGCCTGACCTTCGAGGAAGTTCTCATGTTTGCCGATGGCGACACCATCAAGGTAGGAACTCCCAATGTCGAGGGCGCCAGCGTCGCTGCCGAGGTTATCAACCACGGTCGCAGCCGGAAAATCGTCGTCTTCAAGAAGAAGCGCCGTAAGAATTACCGTCGCAAGAACGGACATCGTCAGATGTTCACCGAGATCAAGATCACCGGCATCACCGGTTAAAGATTTTCAGAGAACGTTCGAACGTTCAGAGAAATTAGAGGAGTGAACGATGTCTCATAAAAAAGCAGGCGGATCATCCAGGAACGGGCGGGACTCCAACCCCCAATATCTGGGCGTCAAGCGTTTCGGCGGACAAGCTGTCCTCGCGGGCACCATCATCGTGCGCCAGCGCGGCACCAGGATCCACCCCGGCACCAACGTTGGTAAAGGCGGGGACGACACCCTGTTTGCCCTCGTCGATGGCCTCGTGGAGTTCCAGGACTTCCGTGGAGACAAGAAGCGGGTCAACATCCAGCCCTTCTAGGGAGTGGATGATCAAAATGACTTGAGCCCGCCCTTCACGGGGTGGGCTTCTCTTTTGGTGTATATGTTCGGCTGGTGTATATGTTCGACTGGTCTATATGTTCGGAATGGGCCATTATCCGGTTTCGATTTTGGCTCCGATGGTATAGATTGGATTGTCCCCGCTCGGGTGACGGTTCTGACAGAGATCTCGCCTGAAGGTGGTTTGATGGTCGACTCGACCGCGCAGCAGAATTCCTCCCTCGACCCTTCCCGGGTGCTCATCGTCATCCCCTCTCGTTTCGGCTCCTCCCGCTTTCCCGGCAAGGCCCTGGCTGATCTGGCCGGCAAGCCACTCATCGTGCGTGTGGTTGAGAATTCTCGCCGCATCACCGCCGCCGGCACCATTGTCGTGGCCACTGATGACGAGCGCATTGCCGACGCGGTGACCCAAGCCGGGGGCCGGGCCGAGATGACCGGCGAGCACGCCACCGGCACCGACCGCATCGGCGAAGTGGCCCAGCGCTACGAGGCTGACCTCATCGTCAACCTGCAGGGCGACGAACCCTTGCTGGATCCCGCCGATGTCGACGGTTTGATAGCGGCCATGGCCCAGCAGCCGGATGTGGACATCGGCACTTGTGCGCACCCATTTATGAGTGCTCATCCTTTCACCAGCGTCGACCGCTGGCAGGATCCCAACGCCGTCAAGGTCATCTGCGACCAGCGTGGACGGGCCTTGTATTTTTCGCGGGCGCCCATTCCCGGCAGCTTTCCGGGTTCCGAAAATCGGGGGCATGAAGTGGCCTTCAGGCACGTGGGCATCTATGCTTTCCGCAGAACATCGTTGCTGCGCTTCCTCGAACTGGAACGCACGCCACTGGAAATGGCCGAAGGACTGGAGCAATTGCGTGCTCTGGAAAACGGCATGAATATTCAGGTGCACCAAATTGCACA
>DAOVTU010000400.1 GCA_030632925.1 Candidatus Krumholzibacteriia bacterium
CGGGTGGCCGAGTTCCGTTACCGCATCCGGAACGACAAGGTCATCGTGCACGACGTGGTCCACATAGGTTCGACCTTCCTGATGGAAGACGAAACCTTCTCCTTCGCCTATTTCGATTTCTCCACCGACCTCCACGAATTCTGCCGCGCCGGCCGCTCCATTCTGGACGAGTGCAAACGATCGGGAGGCATGGAAACCAAGGGCGAAGAAGATGCCCTCATCTATCACTCCGTTGTCCCCTGGATATCTTTCACCGGCTTGAAACACCCCTCGAGCAAGGGCATGAACACTTCGGTACCCAAGATCGTTTTTGGCAAATATTTCAGCGCGCCAGGGCCGGATGGGAAGAACCTGCTGAAGATGCCCATATCCGTGGAGGCGCACCACGCCCTGATGGATGGGTTTCATCTGGGGCAATATTTTGACGGATTTCAGGCTATTGTGGATTCATTGGGTTAAACCGTATGAAGGCAGCAGGTTCACATTCAGGGGCACAACCAACTCAATCCACATTGATGCTTTTGACCCGCAGTTCACGGCCCTGGAACACGTCCACCAGCGCCTCATCACATTCTCCACAAACCGCCAAATGGAATTCAACCGGCACATTTTTGGCGCAGGTTGGGCAAAAGCCCAGGCCGGGGATATCGTGAATGACCAAGGCGGCCTCAGCGGCCATGGTGTCGCGGCGGGCCACATCAAAACAAAAATTCAGGGATTCGATTTCGATGCCGGCCAATTGCCCGATCTCCAGTTCGATACTGTTGATCACGCGAGCCTCGGCCGCCCGGGCCTCATCTTCGGCAATGCGCAATATCCCGGAAACGATGGACATTTCGTGCATGCCTAGAGCCCCAGGAACTGGATGGCCAGGCCGCTGCCCAGGATGGCAAAACCGGCCAGGGCATGGGCGTATCGCTCGAGCCCCCGGACCGGGAGCAACTTGATGCCCCGTTCGGCCAGGAAGACCATGCCCATCATGGTGCCTATCGTTACGATGCCAAAGATCGCCGTCACACCGATCACCCCGGCCACACTGAAGTTGGCCGCCGGATACATCAGGATGGGAATCAAAGGCTCGCAGGGACCCAAGACAAAAATAACAAACAGAGCCCAAGGAGTGATATTGCGCCGGGATTTTTCATCAACGTGGGGATGGGCATGATCTGTTTGGTGAGTATGGTGATGGTGGTGCCTGGTCCCATCGACGTGGGTGTGGGTGTGGGTATGGGGACGGTTGGTCAAGGCCGCTCGCAGCCCCCAGACGCCATAAACCAACCCGAAGGAAATCAACAACCACGCTGCCAGGTCTCCCCGCAAACCCTCAATAATATTCAGCCGACCCACCGCCAGCCCAAGGCCGATGCCAATGAAGCCCAAGGCCACCGAACCGAGCACATGCCCCACGCCACAGAGGGCGGTGATCCCCAGCGTCCGGCCCAGATTCCAGTTCCGCGCCCGCCCAATGGCGATAAACGGCAAATAGTGATCTGGACCGGTGATGGTGTGGACAAAACCGATTGTCGCTGCGGTGGTGGCCAGAATGGCGAATTCAGATCCCATCATGGGGCTCCTTTAGATGATAATTTAATAACATTAACAGGCCCACTGCCCTCTGTAAAGACGAGTCAATACAGGACATCTTCCATCTTGTTATATTTTTAACATACGCCTTGGGTCCGGTGGGGTTTCGTGATATGGTGCCGCTGATTGGCCTGAATGACTTTGGGTTTTCATCTTCAACATGTCAAGACAACAGGAGAACAACACCCAGAGGCGCCAACTATACATACCACGAAGGGAACGATCATGGACCGAACCCCCAACCTTCAAGACAACGACCGACTCCCCCTGAATACCGAAATGGGACGCCGGGATTTTGTCAAACTGGTGACCGCAGCGTTGGCCGGTATCGGTCTTTCAAGTTCGCTGGCCGCCAAAGTCGTTGAAGCCGCCACTCTCGGCCTGAAGCCCTCGGTGATCTGGCTCCACTTCCAGGAATGTACGGGCTGCACCGAATCTCTTCTGCGTACCAACCATCCCGGCTTGGCCGAATTGATCCTGGACCTGATTTCCCTCGACTACCACGAAACACTCTCGGCCGCCGCCGGCTACCAGATCGAAAAATCCCTGCACGATACGATGCGCGACTTCAAGGGCAAGTACGTCCTGGTGGTCGAAGGCGCCATCCCCGAAAAAGATGATGGGATCTACTGCAAAATCGGTGGCCGGACCGCCATCGACATCCTCAACGAAACGGCAGAACACGCCGGTGCCATCATTGCCCTGGGCAGTTGTGCGTCATTCGGCGGCCTGCCGGCTGCTCCACCCAACCCGACCGGCGCCACTGGCGTGCCGATGATCCTCAAAGACAAGACCGTCGTCACGATCCCCGGCTGCCCCTCCAATCCCTACAATTTCCTGGGTGTGGTGCTGCAATACGCCACCCTCGGCACGTTGCCCGCATTGGACGGCAAGGGCCGGCCCAAATTTGCCTACGGCCGCACGATCCACGAAGACTGTCCGCGCCGGGCCCATTTTGATGCCGGACGTTTCGCCGAACAATTTGGCGACGAATGCCATCGGCAGGGCTATTGCCTGTACCAACTGGGCTGCAAAGGCCCGGCCACCCACGCCAACTGTTCGCTCCAGCACTTCGGCGACGAAGTCGGCGCCTGGCCCATCGGCATTGGGCACCCCTGTGTCGGCTGCACCGAAAAGGCCCTGGCCTTCAATGTGCCCATGCACGACACCGTGGACATCGAGCGCCCCACACCGCCGGACACCTACCCGCCCATCCATGCCGATCACGGTGGTGTCAGTCCCGCGGCCGTAGCCGTTGGCGGCGCTGTTGTCGGTGCTGCGGTGGGCGCGGCCCTGGTGAAATCGAAACAGCTGGACGACGACCCCCTGGACGACGGCCCCCTGGACGACGACCCTAAAGAGAAGGAGTAGCCCCATGGATTCATCCAGACGCTCTTTTCTCAAGGGCCTGGCCTACGCCGGTGCAACCGCTGCAGGAACGGTCATTCCCGCCGCGGCCAACGCCAGCGAAAAGCGAGAAGCGCCGAGCGACGCGGTGGGTATGCTCTATGACACCACCCTGTGCATCGGTTGCAAGGCATGCGTCGTGGCCTGCCATGAGGCCAATGACCTGCCGCCAGACAATCGACAGGATGCGCTCCACGACGCCCCGACCGCCCTGAATGATCGCACCAAGAACATCATCAAACTCTACGAAGAAGATGGCGTGCGGTCCTACATGAAGCAGCAGTGCATGCACTGCGTGGACCCGGCGTGTGTGGGTGCCTGCATGATCGGCGCGTTGCAGAAACGGGAGTATGGCATCGTCACCTGGGAAGCCAATCGCTGCATCGGTTGCCGCTATTGCCAGGTCGCCTGCCCCTACAACGTGCCCAAGTTCGAGTGGGAAAGCGCAGCGCCCCGCATCGTCAAATGCGAGCTGTGCAACCACCGGTTGGCCGAAGGCAAGATCCCGGCCTGTTGTGAAGTCTGTCCCCGTGAAGCGGTGATTTACGGCACTTACGAAGAGCTCCTGGCCGAGGCCAGGCAGCGCCAGGCCGACAACCCCGACAAGTACGTGCCCGGCATCTATGGCGAGCACGACGGAGGCGGCACGCAGGTGCTTTACCTGTCTCATGTGCCCTTCGAAAAACTAGGCCTGCCCACGTTGAGCGATGAGGCAGTCCCCAGCCTCAATCGGCAAATCCAGCACGGCGTCTACAAGGGCATGATCGCACCAGCGGCGCTTTATGCTGTCCTGGGCGGCGTGATGCTCCGCAACCGCCGGACCAAAAATAAAGACGGAGGTGAAGCATGAGTCACGACAAACCGACAGCCGTGGGCGGCCCCCTGATGACTCGACCGTTCAAGATCCTGCTCGTCGTCTTCTTCGTCGGAGCGCTGATGACGGCCTGGCGCTTCGCGGTGGGTCTGGGCCCGGTGTCGGGACTCAGCGACGGCTATCCGTGGGGCATCTGGATCGCGTTCGACGTGGTAACCGGCACCGCGATGGCCTGCGGCGGATAC
>DAOVTU010000006.1 GCA_030632925.1 Candidatus Krumholzibacteriia bacterium
GCGGCGCTTTCACCGGCGCCGACCGCACCCGCAAGGGCGCCTTTGAAACTGCCCATGGCGGCACCCTCTTTCTGGACGAGATCGGTGAACTGCCGGCGCCCGCCCAGGCCAAATTGCTGCGGGTGCTCGAAGATGCGGTCGTCACCAGGCTCGGCAGCCACAAGGGCATCAAGGTCGACACCCGCGTGGTCGCAGCCACCAATCGTGACCTGGATGGCGAAGCTGCGTCCGGCACTTTCCGGCAGGACCTGCTCTTTCGCCTGAACACCCACATCGTGACCGTGCCGCCTTTGCGCGAGCGCCTCAGCGACGTGCCCATCCTGGCCGAACATTTCCTGGATCTGGTATGCGAAAAGTTTGGCGTGCGTGCGCGCGCTTTGGCCCCCGAAACGATGAAAAGGCTGCAGACCCACCCCTGGGCCCGCAACAATGTGCGCGAGTTGCGCAATGTCATCGAACGCCTGGTCATCGCCGGCACCGACGACGTGATCACGCCGGACCTTTTGCCCAAGGACATTGGCGACGGGTCGGCCGTAACCGGCGGCGCAGGTGGAGCGTCTGTGGCCTTGCCGGGCGGCAGCCTGAAAGACCAAAAAACCGCCGCCGAACGCCAGATTGTCCTGACTGCCCTGGAACGCAACGACTGGCACATCACCAATACGGCAGCCCAACTCGGGTTGGCCGATCACAGCAGCCTGTTGAAGGTCATGCGCCGTCATGGCCTGAAAAAATAACCGGAGGGTTTCATGTTTTTTGTTCGTTTGCGCACGGCCGTCATCTGCGGCCTTATTCTTTTGCTGGCCACCTCTTCAATGGCCAGCTCGCCTTTCCTGGATTATCGCACCGACAGCTGGTTTTTGCCCCAGAGCCCCAGTGTCACCGGTGGCCCTGTGGCCGGCCTGTTCAACCCCGCCGCCTTTGCCCTCAACGACGTGAGTGGTTCGGATTTCTGGTGGAACGACGGCAACGTGCGCGGCGGCCTGGACAACTACGGCCTGGGCTTTGGGCGCGGCGTCAACTTCGCCATGAACACCACCACTTTTGGCACGCACGCCGAAAGCTACAAGATCTATGACTACCAGGTGGGTCTGGCCGGTGGCGCCCGCGACCACACTTTTGGCCTCGGCTACCGCTGGTCCCGGGGGGAAACCCAGCGCACCGCCCGCGAAAGGGCCCTGGTCATTGGCGCGGCCAGCCGCAAACGCAACTGGCTCACCTACGGCACCGCAACGACCATCAGCCTGGAATCTCAATCGGCCCAGTTCCTTTTTGATGTGGGCTTGCGCCCCTTCCAGAAGGATTTCCTGACCATCTTCGCCGACTGGGCCGTCAACGAAGACGAAGTCTTCTTCAAGGAAGGATCCTGGAGCGCAGGCCTCGAAGTGCGCCCCGTCGACGGCGTGCATCTGGGCTTCCGCGCCCGCGAATTGCCCGGCAGTAATGATTTGGAATATTCGGCCATGGCGGGCATCACCATGGGCTTCATGAACGCCTCGGCGATGTCGCGCTACAATGAAGACGGCGACTTGTTGAGACGCCACTACTTGCTGCGGGCCAGTCCTCCTTTCAAGGGACTGCCGGATCCGAACCTGTTGCCCACCAAGAAGGCGGTTTACCTGCCGCTCAGCCTGGAAAACAAGGTCCTCACCTACCAGAAGTACCGCCTCTTCGACGACAAACGCGTGGCCTGGCTGGATCTGCTGCCCTTGCTGAACGCAGTGCGGGACGATGACAAGATCGACATATTCGTGCTGAACCTGGCCAGCTTCAGCGGACGTCCTTCGCTGATCTGGGAATTCCGCCAGAAATTGCTGGAGATCCGTGCCGCAGGCAAGGAAGTCATCGTACACACCGACCGCACCACCGCCAGCACCTACTACCTGGCCAGTAGCGCCGATGTGATCACCATGGACCCTATGGGATCCATCAACATCCCTGGCTTGGCGTTGAGTCGCAGTTATCTCAAGGGAACGCTGGAAAAACTTGGCATTGGCTTCCAGGCCCACCGCTATTTCAAATACAAGAGCGCCGTGGAAACCCTCAGCCGCGACAGCATGTCCGAAGCCGACCGCGAACAGCGTCAGCGCATTGTTGATGTGATTTACGAATCGTTGCGCGACGGCATGGCCGAAGGCCGCAACCTGAGCGTGCAACAGGTCGATGGGCTGATCGACAACAAATCCACCCTGATGGCCAGCGAAGCTCACGCCGCCAACCTGATTGACGACATCACGCGCTGGGAATCGCTGTTGCGGAAACTTGCGGTGCAACGCAACGCCCGCCCGGCAACCCACATTCCCGACAACTTCCACCGCAAATACTGGGACTCGCAGTGGGGCCAGCCCAAGAAGATTCCCGTCGTCTACGCTGTGGGCACCTGCGCCATGGACAGCGGCATCAAGGGCCGCGCCACCAGCGCCTACCTGCGCGGACTCGTGCACGACCCGGATGTGGCGGCGGTTGTTCTGCGGGCTGACTCGCCCGGCGGCGATCCTTTGCCCAGTGACCTGGTGGCCGAGGCCATCCGCATGCTCAGGGAAGCCGGCAAACCAGTCATCATCAGCCAGGGCGATGTCGCGGCCAGCGGCGGCTACTGGATCAGCATGAACGGCACCAAAATCCTGACCACTCCCCTGACGATCACCGGCTCGGTCGGTGTGATCAGCGGTTGGGTCTGGGACGACGGCTTCTCCGAGAAGCTGGGCATCACCAGCGACGTGGTCAGCCGCGGTGAGCACGCCGACTTGTACGCCAACGTGAACCTGCCCTTCCTCGGTGGCATCCCCCGCCGGCCCATGAACGAAGGCGAACTGGCCCGTACCGAAGAAGTCATCCGCGGCATGTATGACCAGTTCGTAACCGCGGTGGCCAACGGACGCGGCATGACCACCGACGCGGTGCACGAAGTGGCCCAGGGCCGGGTCTGGATGGGCGGCGACGCCATCGCCAACGGCCTGTGCGACAACTTCGGTTCCCTGGACGATGCCCTGCAGTTGGCCCGCCAGGAAGCCGGCATCGCCGACTGGCGCGAAGTGGAAATCGTGGAATACCCGCCACGGCCCCTGATCCAGCGGCCGAGCTTCGGTCCGAAGCTGCCTGGTCTGTTCGGGATCGGCGAGCGGATCAATCGGCAGTTGGCCCAGTTGTATGGCGTGGGTGCCGATACTGTCCCCGCGACGGTGGAAGTGCCACTGGGCGCGCCGGGGCTCAACGCTTATGACGTGGAATACCTGCAGAGCCTGACCGACAACATGGGCGGCGCTTCGCTGCTGCTTTCGCCGGATCTGTTGCCTGAAGATTGGCGGCAGGTGGAGCAGGAATAAGAGCCCATTTCAGGATGGCCCCGCGGCGGGATTTGCCGCGGGGCCACCATCTCGAAAAGAATATAACTTATATATTTTTCAGCGTTTTAGCTTGCTTTTTACCCTGGTTTTTAGTATCTTAATTGAACCTCCCCAGGGACCTTTTTCCAAGGACAGAACCATGACCAATATGCCTGTATTCCGCTCCGGCCTCGGTGCTTCTCAAGCCCATATTGCCCTTAAGAAGAGTGTGGAGATCATGAACCAGGGGCAGCATTGCGCGGTGTTGTGGTTTGGGGAGATCATGCGGCGGGAGTTGTACCGCGAATTGGGGTACAGCACCATGCGTGCCTATGCGCTGGAGGAATTGGAGTTCTCATCCACCAAGGCGGGTGACTTCATGCGGTTGGCCCGAAAACTGGAAGAACTGCCGGCAGTGAAAGAGGAAATGGCGACGGGCAAAATCGGCTACACCGTGGCGCGAGAAATCGCGACCGTGGCGGACCCGGCAAACGAGCAGGATTGGCTGAAGGAAGCACAGGAGAAACCGCGCCGCGAGTTGATTGCTCAGGTCAAGCATGCCAAGGATGTGGCCAAACAGAACCAGAAATCGGATCCCAATCAGGGCGAATTGATGCCGCGCCCAACACCAATTGTGGCGGCGACACCGCCCTCGATTCGTATAGGGTTCGAACTCTCGGCGATTCAGAACGCACGCTACGAGGCGGCCCTGGCTAAAATCGGCCATCGCGGTGACAAAGCTCAACTCCTGCTCGACATGGTTGAGGCGCTGGCATCAGACATGGATATTGCCCCCCGGGGGGCAACCGCCAGCGCACCGCATCAGATCCATATCCACCATTGCCATGAGTGTGGCCAAAAATCAGTGCAGACCCCACAGGGCGAAACACAACTCACCGAAACCCAATACGAAACAGCCTGCTGTGATGCCGAAATCCACATTCCTGGAAAACGGAATGCCACCGCGATTCCGCCCCGGACCCGTCGTGAGGTCAAAACCCGTGATCGGTACAAATGCCGGCGCAAAGGCTGCCAACATACCCGTCATCTGCACATTCACCATATCATCCCCCGCGCAGATGGCGGTCGCAACAACATCGAGAATCTGGTGACGCTGTGCTCGGCCTGCCACGATCTTTGGCACGAGAGGGGCGGCGATCTCAAAGAGATGCTGACAGAAACTCCAAAATAGGCCCTCAGCACGACAGGTCGTGGGCGACTCCACACGATCCACACGTGTCCCGGTGGACACATGCACGATTTACGCAGACTGTCAAAATGGCTCAATCTACTACATTGCAAACAGTTGTCCAGGCCGGCACCTTCTGGCCACACCCTTGCCACTATGAGGATGAAATCGTCAACAACGGTCGCCGGGTAATCCAGCACCGATCCTCACAGAAACAAGGAGTCCGCCATGAAGAAGCAACCCAACACCACCAGTGGAAAATCCAGCGACGAACGGAAAATGAAATTTGCCGAGGCCGGCATCCTCTTCGTTCTCGTTCTGGCGATCACCGTATTTGTCGGTGTCCGCATGGCCAACCACAGCGGCACCGACGAGGTCGTCGAAGTGGCCGCAGTCGTCACCGAAATCGAAACACCCGTCGAAACCCTACCCGAGATCGTCGAACCTGAAGTGGTCGAAGCCCCCGTCACGGAAGAGCCCCTGGCCATCGATCCGCCCCGGATCGTGACCTACGCCATGGCCGAACAAAACTACTTCGACGGCAACTACACCGAGGCCGCCGACATGTTCGACGCCTACACCGCCGACCACTCCGAAAACGCCTGGGGCTTCTTCATGCTGGGCCTGGCCGAGTGGAAAGCCGGCGAATTGGACGCTTCCGAAGAAGCCTTCATCGCCGCCCTGGACATCAAGCCCGACCACGTCAAAAGCCTGGTCAACTACAGCCGCGTGCTGATCGAGTTGGAACGCCCGAGCGAAGCCCGCACCCAGATCGAGCTCGCCCTGCAGAGCGCACCCGAGAACGTCGATGCCAACCGCATGTACAGCCGCATCAGTCACAATGAGGGTCAGCTGGACGAGGCCATCGAAGGCTACTTGAAAGTCCTGCAGATCAAGCCGGATGACATCTGGAGCCTGAACAACCTGGGCCTGATCCGCATCGAGCAGGAACAGTTTGAAGCAGCCCTCGCGCCCCTGGCCAAGGCCGCCAGCCTGAACACCGAGGTCGCCTGCATCCAAAACAACCTGGGCGTGGCTCTGGAGCGCACCGGGCACTACACCGCTGCCGCCGAAGCCTTTGAGATGGCCCTCGCCGCCGACGACAGCTACGAAAAAGCCGATGAAAGCCTGGACCGCGTCAGCGGCCTGACCGAAGCGGCTGACCTGATGACTATCGACCTGGCCGCCCTGGCCGACGACTTCAGCGCCTTCCCGACCGTCGTGATGATCGAAGCGGTCGAGGCAGAAGAAGACATGGTCGGAGAAATCATCGACGAACTGGAGATCGCCTCCTCCCTCAACCCCATCGCAGTTGCCGAAGATCCGCAGCAAGACGGACCTCAGGATCAATAGGAACTCGCTGGGACGGGGGCCGACCAGGCCCCCACAAAAAAAGACCGCCGGCTCATTCACGAGCCGGCGGTCCTGATTTGTCAGACAGTGGAACTCAACCTTCCCAGTTGCGCTCAATCTCTTCCCAGTTGATCACGCTGACGATCTCGGAAATTTCGTCATTGTCGATGCGCATCTGGGCCAGCATTTCTTCGGCACCTTCAAGCGAGCCCCCCTTGGCCAGCATTTCCAGCTTCATGGCCGATGCCATAAACTTGCGGGCACAGAAATTCGAAGAGCCGCCCTTCATGGCGTGGGCCAGGATCGCCACCTGGTTCGCATCCTGGATCTTGATGCACTGCTGGAGTGTGTCCAACTGCTCCTGGGCCGTCTCCTGGAAGATCTCGGCGATTTCCTGCAGCAGTTCAGCGTCGCCATCCATGTTCGTCATGGCCTCTGCAAGGTCCAGAACACTGTCAACGGCGATGGTATCGTAGGTCATGTGGGTGCTCCCCTAAGCTCAGTCGATATTCTTCCACAGCCCGGCGCGGCCATTGCCAAACGCGCGGACTGATGCCAGCACCCATGAATATCGACTGCTGTTTGCTCCGGTTGAGCGATATTACAGAATTCCTCAGACCACCGACCGCCAGACTACTTTCCAGTGACCTTTTTGGTCGGCCTGCGCGCCGAGGACTTCTTCGGAGCTGCCTTTTTCGTCGGGGCCTTCTTAGCCACTTTCCTGGTCGCCACCTTCTTAGCCGGCTTCGAGGCGGGAGCCGCCTTCCTGGTCGCCGTTTTTTTGGTGGCCGCCTTCTTCGCCGGAGCTTTCTTGGTCACGGGCTTCTTGGCCGCCGTCTTCTTGGTAGGAGCCTTTTTGGCTGGTGCCTTTTTGAGAGGAGCCTTCTTGGCAGGCGCCTTCTTCGCCGTTGGCTTTTTGCGCGCCGCCGGCTTGCCCGTTGGCTTGCCCGTTGGCTTGCCCATGGGCTGTTTGGAATCAGCAGCCACCGGCTGATCACTGGCCGGTTTGGCCGGTTGTTTTTCGCCGGCCTGGGGTTTCCCGGCCTTACCCGCTTCGCCGCCACCGGATGTCACTTCAGTAGTCTTGGACGGATCAGCGCCCTGCCTCTCTCCGCCACCGCCACCACTGCCACGTCCACCACGTCGGCGACGACGCGACGACCGACTGCTCCCGTTCCCCGGTTTTTCCGCAGCGGTCCGCCCCTCGGCTTCAACCCCTGTGCCCAGGCCCTGCACCACCCACGTGCCCCCCGCGGCCGCATCGCGCTCGACGATCAGCAGCCCCAACTTGCGGGCTTCGTCCAACAGGTCGCCAAAGGTCGAAAAGCCGTGGGCCCGCTCCGTGAAATCCGGCTGCTTGCGGGTCATGGTGTCCTTGATCAGCGAGGAGTAGAGCATGCCGCGGTTTTCCACCAACAGGCTCTGCACCGTCTTGACCAGGAAGTCGAACAGCTCGCGCTTGTCGGCCGGCACATTGGCCGCCGAGCCGCCCAGGCGCCGTTGGGTATGGCGATAGAGGTCATCGTAAAAGATGAATTCGTCGCAGTTGTTGATCAGCAGTTTTGAGCTGGAATTTTTCACGCCGATCCCGATGACGCGCTTGTTGTTTTCGCGCAGCTTCGAAACCAGGGGTGAAAAATCCGAATCGCCCGAGACGATGACAAAAGTATCGATGTGCTCTTTCGAATAGCACATGTCCATGGCGTCGACGACCATCCGGATGTCGGCGCTGTTTTTGCCGGAGATGCGGGGCATGGGAATTTCGATCAATTCGATGGCGGCCTCGTGCAGCGGCGACATGTGTTCTTTGTAATAATGCCAGTCCGCATAGGCCTTTTTGACGATAATTTTGCCCTTCTCAAGCAGCCGCTGGAGCAGGGGATGGATGTCAAAACGCTGCCGCGCATCGCGTGCACCAATGGCAACGTTGTCAAAATCGATAAAAAGAGCGAGATTGGTTTCCCGGTCCTGGGTCATGTCCGCCTCCTTGCGAGAGCAAATTCCCGGTTGATGTTGGGGCCAACATACGTCATTACAAGTGTCAGGACCACCGCTATCCTGGCCCAAAGCCGACAGATTGCTCTCTGAACACAGGAGATTTCCATGTCCGAGACCCTCACCGCCCAGGACCTCCGTTTGCTCGTCGAGCGCGTCTTTCAGCCCACGGCCCAGGATCAGGGACTGGCGATCATCGTGGACCTGCCCGATGACCGCCTGGCCGACAACCCGGATTGGGCCCACCGGCGGGAAATGGCCGCCAACTGGTACCGTGAGCTGCTCACCGAACAGGAAGCCCTGGGCCTGAAACGCATCACCCTGGTCTGGTTCCGCAACGCCGGTGGCAACAACGCCGACCTCCCAGCGACCTGCGTGTCCGGCGACGGCCTGACGGTCTGGAACAACGCCGATGACCTGACCGGCCAGGAAATGACCTTTGCCGACCTTTTTGCCAGCCACAGCATGGTCCTGGCCCCCACCGAATTGTCAGCCACAGCCCCGCTGAAGGTCGCCACCCGCGGCGCCAACTTCCGGGCCGCCACCATGCCCGGCTTCCTGCCCTCGATGATCCCGGCCCTGCGCCTGGACTACACCGAAATCAACCGGCGGGTGAATCTGCTCAAGGAGTGGCTGGACGAGGCCACAGTGGCCCATTTCGATTTTGAGGTCGGCGAAGACACCCACCACCTGGTTCTGGACCTGCGCCACAACCCCGGACATGCCTCAGGTGGCCTCTTTCCCACCAACGGGATCGCGGGCAACCTGCCCTCCGGCGAAGCCTACATTGTGCCCTACGAAGGCAACATCGAGGGCGACGCCAGTGGCTCCCAGGGCACCTTACCGGTGCAAATCGAAGACGAAGTCGTGGTCTATGCCATCGAGAGCAACAAGGCCGTGCAGGTCTTGACCAGTGGTCCCGAAAGCGAGCGCGAGGCTGCACATCTGGCCGCTGAGCCGGCCTACGCCAACTTGGCGGAGTTGGGCCTGGGCGTGCTGGGCGACTTCGGCCTCAAACCCACCGGCAGCATCCTGTTGGATGAAAAGCTGGGCCTGCACATCGCCTTTGGGCGCAGTGATCATTTCGGCGGCTCGGTGGGCCCCGATGATTTCTCCGGCCCGGATGCCGTGATCCATCTGGACCGGGTCTATATTCCCGAAACCCAGCCCAAGGTGGTTGTGCGCGAAGTGCGCCTGGCCACGCCCGGTCAGGAAGACCGCGTGATCATTGCCGATGGTGTGTTTGTGGGATTGTAGGTGCTGGATAGCTGGTGGCTGGAGGATGGTGCCGGAAAAAAGGGGGGCCGGGACCTGTCGGTGAATGACTCTCGCCCTAAGTCATTCTGACGTGGTGGTCCCGGCCGTGATAGACACCTTGTTCATTCGCCCGCTGCACTTGAGAGTCTCAGAATTCCAGAGAGTTGGTCCTGAGTTGGTTCCCTCACACGGGTGAAGCATATATCGAGTACATTTAAACAGAATTTAGGCATTTCTTTAAATATATTTTAAAGCCAAACCGGGATGGTTCCGCACTTTACTGGCGAGAGGGAAACTCAATAAAGATTTACTTATATAACTGGCAATCGGTTAGGGCGGGCAAAAAAGTGGACAAAATCAGGCCCTCGGGGCATTGCGGCAGGCCACTTTTTTGGTTTTTTTGACAAGGGACCAGCAAAATGGGCCCGCCGGGAAAGTTCACTTTTGAATACCAAGCTTTGAAAGGGCGACAATTGGATCACATTGGGCACATTTTCCGACCACCCAGCGAGGCCGACAGCCTGCTGCTGCAAGTCAGCCTGGGCTGCAGCCACAACAAGTGCACCTACTGCGCGATGTACGATGATCCCACCCAGAAATTCCGGATCAAACCGATGGCCCAGGTGATCGCCGACATTGATGAAGCCGCCCAATATGGTGCCGCCGGCCTGACCGTTCGTCGCGTTTTCCTGTGCGACGGCGACGCGCTGATTTTGCCCACCGACCACCTTGTGGAAATCCTGAAACTGCTGCGCGAAAGGATCCCCACCGTGCGCCGGGTGGGCATCTATGGAGATGCGCGCAGCATCCTGCGCAAGAGTCCGGCAGAGCTGGCCCTGTTGCAGCAGTGGGGTTTGGGCATTGTCTACCACGGCGTCGAAAGCGGAGACGACGAAGTTCTCAAGCGCATCGTCAAGGGTTCAACCGCCGCCGACGCCATCGCTTCGGCCCGCCTGTTGCGCGATTCGGGCATCCGGCACTCGGTGATGGTGATGCTGGGCATTGGCGGGCAAAAACGCTCAGCAGAGCACGCCGCCGCCACGGCCAAGGTGTTGACTGCCATGGACCCGCCATTCGTGGGCGCCCTGACCACAACAGTGGTGCCCAATACGCCCCTGGCGGCCCAACAGGACGCTGGGGACTTCACCCTGCCCGACCAGTGGGGAATGTTGGCTGAGCTGCGCACCATCGTGGCCGACAGCAATTTCACCCGCTGCCGCTTTCACGCCAACCACGCCAGTAACTACCTGCCCCTGAGCCTGAACCTGCCTGCGGACCGCCAACGCGGGCTGGACCAACTCGACCGCGTCCTGCAGGACAGGGACGAAGACGACTTGCGGCCCGAGTACCTGCGCGGCCTGTAATGCCAAATATCCGGGCGATTGCCGTGCCGGCCCTTGACACTGCGCCGCACCCATTGGATTATTTTGATATGAACATATGTTCCGCCTACCACAGCTGAAGAGAGCCGCAATGTCCGAGGAGACCACCAAGCCGATCCGCCTGCTCATCGCCGATGATGAGGAGGATCTGGTCACTTTCCTTTCGCACCGCCTGCGCAAGCGTGGGCTTGATGTGACCATGGCCCTCAGTGGCGCCGAAGCGGTCTCTGCGGCAACCGAGCTGACGTTCGACGTGGCGGTGGTGGATCTGAAGATGCCGGACATGGACGGCATCCAGGTCATCGAACAGTTGAAGGCCATGCAGCCTCACATCGAAGTGCTGATGCTCACGGGGCACGGTGGCCACGACACCGCCTGGGAAGCCGGACGACTGCAGGCCTACCGCTACATTCTGAAGCCCCACGATTTTGAAGACCTGATCACCCTGGTGCATGAAGCGACCGATCATCGGCGCCGCAAGATGAAGCAGGAATTCGAAACCCGGCTGGACGAACTGATGACCGGTACAACCAGCCCACGGGATATCATCGACGAGAGCGAGAAGCTGCGGCGTGAGTACGAACAGGATTAACATCGCCCTGGTCGGCGAAGGTCGGGAGTTGTCCGACATGTTGGCGGGGTTGGCGAACCGCTCCCGTCTGTTGCGCCTGAAAATCGTCGCCGTCATCGACCTCGGTCCCGGCACCGACAGCCCCGCCCGCCAACACGCCCTGAACATTGGCATCTCCCTCATCTCGTCCCACGTCACCGATTTGTCCAGCCTCGAGAGGCTGGACCTGATCGTGCTGACCGCCGAGATGCCCGAAATTGTCACCCAGGTGCGCGACGCCTTGCCGGGGGATTTGCCCATCATGGGCCCCAACAGCCACGACGTGATCCACGGCCTGATCCGCCTGGTGGACATCAACCGTTCGCTGCGCTCGGACAGCCGACGCCTCAAGGAAACCCGCCTGCGCCTCAACCAGTTCATCGAGACGGCGCCTTTGGCCATCTACGTCAAGGACGTGGATCTTCGTTACCGGAAGATGAACAAGCATGCCCTGAACATGCTGGGCATTCGCGAAGAACTGGCCCTCGGCAAACGCGACCGCGCCCTGTTCCCCGAGGGCGGCGCCCGGTGGCTGCAGAAAATCGAACAGGAGACCCTGCGCACCCGCCAGACCCTGCACGGCTCCGGCGTCCTGCCCATCCAGGGCCAGGAAATGCACGTGCACGTGACGCTCTTTCCCCTGATCGAAAACGGCCTCATCGAAGGCCTGTACGGGCTGGTCGAAGACACGACCGAGCTGTACGAAAGCGAACGCAAGCTGCACCGGGTCGACGAGCAGCTCAGCGAGACCCAGAAGTACCTGCGGGAGGTGCTCGAGAATAGCCGGGACATCATTTTTCTGACGGACCCCGAAGGCAACCTGCTTTCGTTCAACAGCGGCGCCGAAACCGTGCTCGGGTATTCGCGGGACGAAGTCGTCGGCACCCCCGCCCACCGCCTGTGCGCCACCCCAGGTGCCTTTGGTCATCTGTTTGCCGAAGCCCTGCGCGATGGCCACGCCATGTCCTACGAGTCCGAGTTCCGCACCAAGGACCTGGAAAATGTCATCGTCAACATCAGCCTCACGCTGATCGACGGGCCCGATGGCAAGCCCCTCGAACTGGTGTGCATCTGCCGCGACATCACCACCCGGTTGCGCCTCAAACAGGACCTCATCCGCTCCGAGCGCCTGGCCGCCGTGGGCCAGATGGCCTCAGGCGTGGCCCACGAAATCAACAACCCGCTGGCGGTCATCGACACCATCGCGGGACTGGTCGAAGAGATGCTCGCTGATGAGGGCAAGGTATTGCCCAGCGAAACCCGCGGCATATTGACCCGGGCCATGGACCGCCTGCACCACCAGGTGCGCCGGGTGACGACCATCACCCACAGCATGCTCGGCTTCGTGCGCACACCGGAAGCCGGCATGGTCAAGATGAATGTCGGAGAACTGTTGGACGAATGCCTGAACCTGCTGGGCACCGAAATCCGGCGCTCGCGAACCGAAGTGCGCCGCATTTTCGCCCTCGACCTGCCGTCCTTCGTTTCAGACCCGATGCTGCTCGAGCAGGTCTTCGTCAACCTGATCAAAAACGCCGTGGACGCCGTGGCCGAAGCCCCCGGACGCAAGGGCGTGATCGAGATCCTCACCACCCTGGATGACAACCACATTCGCATCAGTATCGAGGACAACGGCGTGGGCATTCCCAAGGCCGATCAGGAAAAGATCTTCAACCTCTTCCACACGACCAAGCCGGCGGGCAAGGGCACCGGCCTCGGGCTGTCCATCGTGCATGATATTCTGCATCGGCTGGGTGGGAACGTGCGGGTAGCAAGCGAACCGGGCCATTGGACCCGGTTCGTAGTGGAAATTCCGTTGGTGCCGCCGGAGACTCCGTTGCCGGACCCTTCGGTCAGTATCTAGTCGGTCAGTATCTAGTCCTTCAGCGCGTCAAGATCGCTGCGCAAGGAATCCAGCTTCTTCAGGAATTCGCCCTTTTTGTCGGCCGCCAAAAGCGAAGCCTGCTCGCGGTACAGCTGAATGCCCTGGCTCAGATTCTTGCGGATCTCTTCAGTCGCGCTGGCCTTGGCGACAGCCAATCCTTCGCGCTTGCGCTCGAAGTCCGTCTTCATCCGATCCACGTGCAGCGACAGTTCCTTGAGGAACATGTGCGGGCGCCCCTCCGTGAGAGGCAACTGCGCGCGGCCGTAAATGTGATCCACCATTTCGCGCAAGCGGGCCACCCGGCTGAAGTACACCGTATTGGGACCACAACAGACCGCGGTGCGGGCCATGGGGTCGATCTCGTTGGGCACCGTGGCGCTGCCAGCCAGATCATGGCAGATGCAGGCCTTGGCCGTGACATGATCAGTCGCATCGGCTTGAACCACCGGACGTTCCAGAGGCTCGTCGGTCAGTGATGTCAGTTTGCGGCGCTGATAATTGCGACTGGCGGTGCAGATGGGCACCTTGGTGAACTCGGTATTGGAAACCAGGAACCCCTTGGGGCATTGACTGCCTGGCTTGCCGGCATCGATCCGGTCCAGACGGGCTTCTTCGCTGGTGGATGTTTTCAGGCACCAGAAAGGCACACCCAAAGGCGAGGCGTCGCTCAGGTGCACGTCCTTTTCTTCGGCTTCGCTCACCTTCTGCAGATGCTTTTCATCAATGTTCACCACTTCGGGCACCAGCAGGAAAGGACTGCCCCAGCCCGTGCCATCGACCTGGTATTTTTCTTCGAGCATGTGGTTTTCGTCCGAGGTACCGATGCCGCCCTGCACGGTCACGCGCAGGTCCATCATGTCCTCGGGCACGGTGCGACCACTGTCGGTCAGGGCCTTGGCCAGAATTCCGTGCAGTTGGTCGCGCAGGTCACCGCGCTTCTGCTTGAACTCTTCGAGCACCGGACCGAGCAGCGCACCCTTGCCACCGAACGCATGGCCGCCACAGTTGAGGCCCGACTCGATGCGGTATTCGCTCACCCACAGGCCCTTGCGAGCCAGCAATTTGCCTTGCACCACGGCCGAGCGGAAATCGCCCACCTTCAGGATGATGCGTTTGCGGATTTCACCCTGCTCGTCGGGAAAGAAATCGCCGAACTCGGCCAGATAGTTGAACAGCCGACGGTTCAATCCCGCCGACAGAACCAGCGAAGACTTCAACCTGCTGTTGGCGTATCCGCGCAACGCGCTCATGGCATCGGCGAACGCCGGCGGCAACAGTTCGCCGTTGCGCATGCGGTCACGGTCCAGCTTGGTCATGATGTTCACGTCGATGGCGCCGGCACTGAGTTTCTCTTTCAGCACACCCTGTAGGCGGGTGCGCTCGGCCGGGTCGGCAGCGGCCTTCATGTTCTCGTAGACCTGGCGCAGCGGAGAGTCGGGCAGCATTTCGAAGTAGCGGTTCAGATCACTGCCTTTTTCAAACAGCGAACCGCGCAGCTTGTCCATCTGGCCGTGGACCATGTCGTCCATCATGTTCAAATACGAAGTGATGCGCAGGGCACGCGAATCTTCAGCCTCGTTGCTGATCTCATCGTAGGTGCGGCCCGAGTTGCGACTCAGGCGTTGGCGCATTTGTTCGATCAGGACATCATCAACCAGCGATACGACGGAACTGATGCCGTAACGCGCCACCTTCAAAGGTGTGTCGATGGTGAATCCAGTGCCCATCACCGGGATATAAAACCGGTGCACGGGCTGGGTCAAGGGGTGGCTCATGGCATACCTCTCCTTCGGAGTCTGTTCAGCTAAAAGATCACATTAACCGTCCAGAAGCGCCAGAATATCCGCCGTTTTTTCTTCCATCAGAGCCTGATCGGCCCGTGATTCCACATTCAGCCGGATCACCGGCTCGGTATTGCTCTGGCGCAGGTTGAAGCGCCAATCGCCCATATCCATGCTTATACCGTCGGTATGGTCGATTTCCTGGGCGTGCGGACGGTATTTTTTCTCGATTCGGGCCAGGGCCCCCGCCGGATCGTCCAGGCGCCGGTTGATTTCACCGCTGGCCGGGTAGGCCGCCTGCATGGCCGCCACGAGGGCTGACAAAGGCTGGCCGGTAACGGTCATTTCCTCAAGAACCGACAGCCAGGGCAGCATGCCGGTATCGCAGTAGGCAAAGTCCCGGAAATAATGGTGGGCCGACATCTCGCCACCATAAACAGCGTCTTCCTGGCGCATGCGCTCCTTCATGAAGGCATGGCCCGTCTTGTTCATGATCGGGCGTCCCCCTGCGGCGGTGACGATGTCCACGGTGTTCCACGTCAGGCGCGGGTCGTGCACGATACCGGCGCCCGGGTTATTGCGCAGAGCCGCGGCGGCCAGCAATCCCACCAGATAATAGCCTTCGATAAAATCGCCCTTCTCGTCGAAAAAGAAGCAGCGGTCGAAGTCGCCATCCCAGGCCAGGCCCAGGTCAGCGCCGTGTTTGCGCACCGCATCGGCAGTGGCGGAACGATTGTCCGGCAGAAGGGGATTGGGAATGCCGTTGGGGAAGTTGCCATCCGGCTCGTCAAAAACGTGGATGAATTCGCAGGGCAGCGCTTCGGCGAGGGCCCGCACCACCGGGCCTGCACAGCCGTTGCCGCCGTTGGCGACGATCTTCAGCGGCCTGAATTCGCCTGTCTTATACTTGCCCAACAAGTACTGCACATACTCGGCCTGGATGTCTTCGCAGGTCACGGTGCCTGGCGTGCCGCTCAGGTTCATGTCGCAGTCGATGGCGCCGGCGCCGATCTCGTTGAGGCCACTGTCGCCGCTGATGGGCTTGGCCTCGTCGCGCACCAGTTTCATGCCATTGTGGTCCATGGGATTGTGGCTCGCGGTGACCATGATGCCGCCGTCCAGCTCGCGGGCAAAGGTCGTGTAGTAGACCATCTCGGTGCCGCACTGGCCGATATCCAGCACATCGGCCCCCGCGTCGGTCAGGCCGCGGGTCAGTTCGCGGCAAAGTTCTTCACTGCTCAGGCGGCAATCGCGCCCCACGACAAAACGCTTCCCCTTGAGGTAGCGGACCGTGGACAGCCCCACACGGTAGGCCAGATCGGTGTTCAGTTCGCCGGGCACCTTGCCGCGGATGTCGTAGGCCTTGAAGCAGGCTGGTTTAGTGGACTTGTGGGCCATGGAATTCGGACTCTCCCACATCCGGACCCGGCCGGATGATCTTGTATGGACGACAGATTTCTTGTGATTCGCACCTCCAGTGAGTAGCATGAAAACATCAGCTCGGCAAGTGGGGGCTCAAACCAGTTTGGTGAAACTTGCCCAAAAACAGTCTTGAATCGAATCCGGAGGAAAAAATGAAGAAGTTTGTGTTGTTGGCCATCGCATTGTTGGCCACCCTGATGGTCACCGGTTGCGTGAATTTCCAGAGCAATACGGACATCAAGTCTGACGGCTCAGGTGTAGCCGAAATCAGCATGTCCATGTCGCCCTCGATCCAGGAAGCCCTGGCCGAGATGAAAGAACTGGATCCTGGACAGTCCGAAGACATGGACTTCCCCTTGCCCAACGATCTGGAAAAAGCCGAACTCGAAAAGGCCGCCAAGGGCCACGGCGTGAAGATCAAGAAATTCGAGAAGGCACTGGTTGATGGTCGCGAGAGCCTGGAAATCGTCTTGGAATTCGACGATCTCGAAGGTCTCAGCTACGTCATGAACCGCGTCATGGGTGACGGCAGCAGTGGCGACGGCATGGGCATCTTCGACGCCGGCGATGGCAACTTCGTGCTCAAGCAGACCACCTACGACTTCCCCGTCGAGGCACCTGCCGAAGAAGAAGTTGAAGAAGAAGAAATTGACCCCATGGACGACATGCAGAACATGGACCCGGCCCAGATGCAGAAGCAGATGGAGATCATGGGCAAGCTCATGGGCGCCATGGCCGAGTTGGACGTTGCCTTCCGCATCACCGTGCCGGGTGAAATCATCAGCAGCAACGCGCCGCTGACCGAAGGCCGCACCAGTGTCTGGTCCGTCAACTCGAGCAACATGATGACCATGGACCAGGAAATGGAACCGGAAATCGTGTTCTCGGGCAAAGGCCTGAAGCTTAAGCCGATCAAGGAATAGTTGGCGACATGACTCTTGCGCAGACCCTGGCCGTTCTGAAAAATGAAGGCACGGCCCAGAATACGAAAGTCTACGGGAACCACGGCGTCACTGGCCCCATGTACGGTGTCAGTTACGCTGTCCTGAAGAAACTGAAGAAGAGCATCGGGACCGATCACGCCCTGGCCCATGGCCTGTGGCAGACCGGCATCCACGACGCCCGCATCCTGGCCTGCATGGTGGCTGATCCGGCCGCCATGTCGGCCCGGGATATGGACGCGTGGGTGCGGGAGATCAACAACTACGTGTTGTGCGATGCCTTCGCCGGCCTGGTGGCCCGCTCGGGACAGGGTCTGCGCAAGTTCGAGATCTGGAAGAAACGCAAAAGCGAATTTGTTTCGACGGCGGCCTGGAACGCCCTGTGTTCGGCCACCATCTTCGAAGACGGCGCGGCCATCAGCCACGAATTTGCCCTGGCCCAGATGGCCCACATCGAGGCCGAAATCCACCACCAGCCCAACCGCACGCGGCACAGCATGAACCAGGCGTTGATCTGCCTCGGCGTGCTCAACAAGACCTTGGCCAAGGGTGCCAAGGCAGTCGCCAAGCGCATCGGCAAGGTTGAAGTGGATCACGGTCAAACCAGCTGCAAGACACCAGACGCGGCAGCCTACATCGACAAGACGTTGGCCCACCGCGCCGCAAAGGCGAAAAAATGAGACGCCACGAACTGGCCGCCACCGACGACGCCCTTTTCCAGGAATTGACTTCCGAAGTGATGGTTGGCTACCTCGGCCTGGTGACCAAGTCCGGTGTGCCGCGCTCCATCGCCCTGAATTTTGTGGCCCTGGACTTTGCAAAATCGGGGCAGGACATCTATTTCCATGGCGCCCCGGGCCGGGAAAACTACGACCTGTGTCAAAACGATCCCGTCGCGGGCTTCACCATCGTCAAGGAATACAGCTACATCCCCTCCAACTGGTCGGCCCCGCGGTACGCCTGCCCGGCCACCCAGTTTTTCAAATCGCTGGA
>DAOVTU010000367.1 GCA_030632925.1 Candidatus Krumholzibacteriia bacterium
ATACCAGCCTGATCCTCGGCGGGGATTTTGGCCGCGGCGAAGGCCTGCGCAGCCACGCCGAAGTGAAATTCTTCAGCAGCAGCGACCAGTACGCCGGATATTGGGACTACAGTGGCTATGCGATTGAAGGCGGCGGCGGTTGGCGCTGGGCCGAAGGCCACAAAATTGACGCCAGCCTGCGCTACTCCAGCAAGGACTACGACAATTCCCACGTCGACCACGATCCGGCCCTGCCGTTGCGGGTCAAGTCGGTGCTGAACTTCCGGCTGACCGGCGAGTATGTGCTGAATGAGAACTGGGAAGGCATCGCGCGCCTGCACTACAAGGATGCCGAGAACAACAACGCGGCCTTTGCTTATACGCGTACCGAAATCATCTTCGGATTGTCGTACCGGCGTTAAATAAAAGGGCCCCGGGAATTTCCCGGGGCCCTTTTATTCAAACTGCCAGCCGAACTATTTCCCCGCCAGATCCAGGAAGAAAGCATAGCTCAGCGCCTTCTCTTCCAGCCGCCGGAAACGCCCACTCTTGCCGCCATGCCCAGCTTCCATGTTGATCTTGAACAGCAACGGATTGTCGTCCGTCTTGACCGCCCGCAGCTTCGCCACCCACTTGGCCGGCTCAAAATACTGCACCTGGCTGTCGTGCAACCCGGTGGTCACCAGCATGGCAGGATAGGCCTTGGCCTCGACCTGGTCATACGGTGAGTAACTCAACATGTAGTCGTAGTACTTCTTCTCCTTGGGGTTGCCCCATTCGTCGAACTCGCCGGTCGTCAGCGGAATCGTTTCGTCGAGCATGGTGGTGACCACATCAACGAACGGCACCGCTGCCAGCACGCCCTTCCACAGATCCGGCGCCATGTTCACCACCGCTCCCATGAGCAGGCCACCGGCCGATCCACCCGCCGCAAACAGCCGATCGCTCGAGGTGTAATTCTGGGCCACCAGATATTCGCCACAGTCCACGAAGTCCGTGAAGGTGTTCTTTTTCTTGAGCAGTTTGCCGTCTTCATACCAGTGGCGGCCCATTTCCTGTCCCCCGCGAATGTGGGCAATGGCGTACACAAAACCGCGATCCAGCAGGCTCAGGCGGCTGGAATCGAAGCCGGCATCCTGGCTGTAACCATAGCTACCGTAAGCATATAACAGCAACGGCGCTGTCCCATCGGGCTCAAACCCCTTGCGATAGACCAGCGAAACCGGCACCAGCACACCATCGCGCGCCGGCACGTGCACGTACTCCGCCACATAGTTGGCGGCATCAAAATCGCCCAACACTTCGGTCTGTTTGATGATCGTCTTGGTGCGCTTCTTCATGTCATAGGCAAAGGTCGTCGTCGGCGTCGTCAGCGACTCGTAACCGAAGCGCAGGGTATCGGTCTGCATCATCAGGTTGGCCGAAATCCAGGCCGACCAGGTGGGCTCACCGAAGTCCAGTTGGTGGCTGTCACTGCCGTCCATGGGCACGACCCGCAGGTGACTCAGGCCACCAAAGCGCTCGCTCAGCACGATCCAGTCGTTGAACACACCCACACCATCAAGCAGCACATCGACGCGATGGGGCTCGACTTCCCGCCAGTTGGCCAGCCAGGTCTGGTCCAGGCCGCACTCCATGAGGCGGAAGTTTTTCGCATGCAGGTTCGTATGCACCAAAAAGCGCTCGCCCTGATGAGAAACGTGGTACTCGACATCGCGCTGGCGCGGCTGAAACACGCGGAACGATCCCGTGGGGTTGTCCGCTTCCAGCATCCGGGTTTCCGTGGTCAGCGTCTGGTCCGAGGTGATGAACAGGTACTGCCCCGACTTGGAACGGCTCACCCGGCAACTGAAGGTATCGTCCTTCTCTTCATAGACCAGCACATCGGACGCCGGATCAGTGCCCAAAGTGTGGCGCCACACCTGGTGCGAGCGCAACGTCTCCAGATCCTTTTTGCCATAGAAGACCGTGCGGTTATCACTGGCCCAGGCCACATTGCCGGTCACATTGGGAATCTCTTCGGTCGAAATCACACCCGTCGCCAAGTCCTTGAAGTGCAACGTGTAAAGCCTGCGTCCGGCCTTGTCCTCGGCGTACACCAACTGCTTCGTATCGGGGCTCACGCTCACGCCGCGCAGAGCGAAGTAACCTTCGTCCTTGCCCATGGCGTTGCCATCGAGCAGCACTTCTTCGGCCCCATCCATGTTGCCGGCCCGCCGGCAATGCACGGCATACTCGCCGCCCAGCACATAGCGCGCGTAATAGAAGTAGCCGTCCTTCTCCACGGGCGCCGAATAATCATCCTTCTTGATGCGCCCCTTCATTTCGGCCAACAACTCGCTCTGCAAGTCGACCGTGTCTTTCATCACGACATCGAGGTACGCATTTTCGGCCTCGAGGTAGGCGATCACGTCGGGATTTTCCCGCTCGTTCAGCCAGTAATAATTGTCCACACGGGTGTCCCCATGGATCGTCATTTCATGGGGCTTGATGGCAGCCTCCGGCGGCACCGGCCCTTTGCCACACCCACCGAGGGCACCGACGATCACACTCATCAACAGAACCACCTTCACCCACGTCGGGGCATTGTTCGCGTTGGACATCATGTATTCCTCACAGCGACCACGAAGTTTTCCGTGGCCTGGAAGGGGACTGCCGCGCGGTCAGGACGAAACAGGCTCGCCCGCACCCACCGTCGCAGCGTTTCATTGCCGATCATATCCATCGGTGCGGTCATGCGGAATCGATGTTCCACGTGGAAGCCCGCCACTGTCACCATTTTTTCGATTTCCCGCAGGCGGTAAATACGCGCCCGCGCCCAGCGATCATGCAGTTTTTTGGGCCACCAGCTCACCAGCGGCACCCTGTTCCAGGGCAGCAAGGGCAGGTCGCAGCCGAGGGCCTCCATCACCCTCCACCGGTTCGGCACCGACAAGATCTGTCTCCCACCGGGCTTCATCACCCGGCGCATTTCGACCAGAGCGGCCTGCTCGTCCGGCACGTGTTCCAGTACCGTGAACGAAGTCACCACGTCGGCCACGCCATCGTCCAGGGGAATCCGGCCATCAGCCAGCAATACCCCGGCGGCGCGCTCCTGCCACTGCCGACCTTCGATTTCCGCCTCAAAAGCCGCCAAAAAATTGGGGTTCACGTCCACGCCCGTCACCCGCTCGCACGCCTCGGCCAAAACCAGCGTTTGGGCCCCGTTGCCGCAGCCAAAATCCACCAGATGACCGCAGGGAGCAGGCAGAAACGGGCGCAACAGGCGCATCCGGCGGGTCAGAATGAGCTGCTCGGCCGAAGCGGGTTTGCCGCCGGCCAGATGCTGCAGGGTGGAGTCGTCAGTGGCTGCCAAAAGTTCTCCCAGGCAAAACGGGGCGATTGTACTGGCGTAGGTCGCCATCAATGGTAATCTGAGCCCATGAAAGAACCCAACAACAAAGATACCGGGCCCTCCAGCGCCGACCTCGAAGCCGAGATCCGCAAGGACCGCAAATTCAGCCTCACCGAGGCTATCGGACGTGAGGCCGGTGGCAGCCTCAAGGGCGCCTCACCGGTGCCCCCTGCCCAACAATTGGTCCAGCAGATCGAAGAAATCCTGGCCCGGCAGTTGCCAGATGGCGAAGGCTCACTGACGCGCACCATCATCGCGCGCCTGGAAGGCAATCCGCCTCTTCTGGCCCGCCATTTTGGCCAGCCCAACGGTGCCTTGCAGGAATTTCTGAACAGTGTGATCGACTCGCCGGCCAATCTCGAAATTCTGGTGCGCCAAACCGACGCCCGCTGGGGCCGCGACTACGACGAGCGCCCCCACTTCGAAAAAGACGGCCAGCCGCCTCATCCGGACGATCCGTATACTCTCGGCGGAGTGCGCGCCCTCTTGCAGGCCGTGCGCGATAACCTCAAGCAGATCTAGTCGGTCAAAGACCAGGGCGCCTGGGCCAGAATCTCGGCTATCCGCGCCGCACCTTCTCCACCGCGCACCGAACCATCCTGCTCCACCACAAAACCCTCTTCGCCACGCAGTTTCCAGTTGCCCGCATCCAGGAACAGCCGCGGCTTGATCAGATACGGGGCGCCCACCTCGGGGCAGAACGTGGTGCAGTTGCCGCAATCGTTGCACAGCTCGGCCAGCACCAAATACTGCGCCTTGGCTTCCAGGCCTTCCATCTCCGCCGATGGAACCGACAAAAACGCGTTGTTCGGACAGACGGTCACGCAGTTGGTGCAGGCCACGCAGTCGAACATTTCCAACTGGTGGTCCACTTCGCGCAGGGCCTTGCCGGTTTTGGGCAGCGCGTATCGTTCGTAGCCTTCGGGCGTAGCCAGTTCGGCCACCCGGTGGGCCACTG